>URTD01000027.1 GCA_900550735.1 uncultured Collinsella sp. | reverse complement strand
CCGCCCCCTCCGCCGCACACTGGGAACGCCACGTTGATGTCTGCTAAACCTTGCTCGCTCAGGCTAATGACTTTGTTGGGGGTCCACTATTTGCTGGAGGGTGAACTTGCATTGGGACGGTTCGCCTTCTGCTTGTGGCTTTGCCTCATCGAAATCGAAGATCATGATGGCGCAGTTGGGGAGTTTTGTTGGGAGCTCGAAGCCCTCTGGGGCTGCGGCCTTGATAAATTGGCGGCTGGCGCTGCCGTGGCTTACTGCTAGAAGGGTTTCGATGCCCTCGGAGCCCATGATATTGGTAAGCGCATCCACCATACGTTCTTGCAACGCTTTGCTTCCCTCTCCTCCAAAGGGGACCAAGTCCTCGCCGGGATCCCAGACGTCGGTAGGCAGCGCGTCGTGCGGGTCCTCTTCGAAGGTGCCGTAGCAGCGTTCGATGATGCCTTCGCAGGGCTCGACTGCTGCGTCCGGGCCAAGGAGCTCGTTTGCGACGAGACTTGCCGTGTCCATGGCTCGGCCTAAGGGTGATGAGACCACTTTGTCGGGGACGACGTCGTGGCCCTTGAGCCATGCAGCTGCCATTCCCGCTTGTTTGCGGCCAAGGTCGGTCAGCGGTGAATCGCAGCGGCCCTGGACCAGCTTTTTGACGTTGAACTCCGTCTGACCGTGGCGGAGTAGATACAGCTTCTTCATGCTCTCCCCTTCTGCATAACCTGCTTTGCCGGCACAGCCTTACTCGTGGGTATGTCCTACGTAGTCTTCGTCGATCGTAATCTTGGCAATCGACTTGGGATATTCCGATTCGACCCGTTGTGCCAGCGCGTGCTTTAAGTCTTCGGCACTCATCTGCAGATCCGAGGGACGCACGCAGTCAAAAATCACGTTGGTGTGCGTGGGGCCCGGCACGCAGCGCAAATCATGAATCGAGAGGCGGCTATCGATCTCCTGGGCCATGGCGTGAATGCGCAAGCGCATGCTCGCCACCTTGGGATCGTCGGTCACGATGGGGTCGTAATGGAGCGTGACAATCATGCCGTCTTCGTCCCTAAACGACTGCTCGATGTTATCGAGCGTGTCGTGACTTTCCAACGGGCTGTCCTCGGCCGCCATCTCGGCATGCGCACTTGCAAACTTCCTGCCCGGGCCGTAGTCGTGAACCATCAAATCGTGAACGCCCAAAACGCCGGGATAGCTCATGATCTTGTCTCGAATGTGCTTGACCAGCTTAGGATCGGGCGACTGGCCCAAAAGCGGGCTCACCGTATCCTGGATGAGCTCAAAACCGCTCCAGCCAATATAGGCGCCAACGGCAAGGCCGACCCATGCGTCAAGATTGATGTGCGTCACCTGCGAAACAATTGCGCACGCCAACACGGCGCCTGTGGCAAGGACATCGTTCTTGGAATCCTGCGCGGTCGCATGCAGCGTCTCGGACTCAATGCGATCGCCGAGCTTTTGGTTGAGGGCCGCCATCCACAGCTTTACAACCATCGAAAGTGCCAGGACCGCCACCAGGGCAAGCGAGAACTCGACAGGCTCCGGGTTGACAATACGCTCCACCGAGGACTTCACCAGTTCGATGCCAATAAGCAGCACGAGCGCCGCCACGACCAAACCCGAGAGATACTCGTAGCGACCGTGGCCGTAAGGATGCTCGGGGTCGGCCGGCTTGCTCGCCAGCTTAAAGCCCAGCACGCTCACGATATTCGAGCTTGCATCGGACAGGTTGTTCATGGCATCCGCCACAATCGAAACCGATCCCGACAGCACACCAATTACGCCCTTCGCAGCGCATAGTGCCACATTGGCGAGAATACACACCACGCCCGTCAACGTGCCCACGCGCGCACGGTCGCCCTGCGCACGCTTAACAATCCACTCGACCATCTACATCCGCCCCCACGGTACTACCTATATATCTATTGCTCAAACGGATTGTAGTGTAGCCACTTTGTCCCCCAGATACAAAAAAGGCCGCAACCCACACGGGCCACGGCCTTGGAATATGGCAAAGGAATCGTCCTTGTGTCGCACAGGTTTACGCGCTTACTTCGGCCACGCTCTTCGAGGTTTCGGGTGAATCGGCTCCGTCCCCCGTCGTCTGTCCCTTCGCCGGCACCACGCCAAAGCAGTAGCTCAGCGCCGCAGACACCGCAAATGCCACACCGCCGGCAACGCAGCACCACAGCAGGTTCGAGATGCCGCCCGTGGCAAAGCCAATGACCATAAGGACATTCGTCATGCCGATGGTATAGGCCGTAACGTGGCCCACGGCCGCAACAAGGCCTCCGACGGCGCCGCCAATGGCCATGTACGTCAGGCACCTGCCATATTTAAAGCCGCAACCGTACAGCGCCGGCTCGCTTACGCCGCCAAGAATACCCGAGATTGAATAGCCCAGCATGAGTGCCTTCTCGTCCTTATCCGCAACGCGGAGCGACGCGCCAAAGGGCATGCCCCAAACGGCGAACGTCGCCATCGTCGCGGCGATCAGGATGCACGAATCCGTTCCCACACTCATAAACTGAGCATAGGCAAGCGATAGGACAACGTTGCTGACGCCTGCAATCTTAAGAAACTCCCAACCCGCGGCAAGCCCCATGAGCGTGAGCAGCGACACGATGCCACCGGAATTGCCAAGCATAAACATAAGCTGGCCCAACAGCATGCCCAGATAGCTGCCCGCCGGCGCCGTAATACACAGCGAAACCGGAACCATGACAAGCATGGTCGCAAACGGAACGAACGAAAACGCCACGGCCTTAGGGATAACGCGCTGAAAGAAACACTCCACTCGCCATAGCACGGGCACCGAGATGAGAACCGGAATAACAGTCGTCGTGTAATCGTTGACCGGCGCAGGAAGCAGACCATACACGGAAGTCATCGATGCCCCCGTCGTCGATGCGGCATCGACGAGCTTAAGCAGATCGGGCGCAATCAATACGCCGCCCAGCATCATGCCTAGCTGCTCCGAGCAACCGAGCTGGCGGGCGGCCGCCCAACCAAGATAAATGGGCAAAAAGTAGTAGCCGGCGTTATAGAGCCAACTGTAGAACAGGCGATAGATTTCGGAATCGGCAGACCACAGGCCCAGCATACCTTCGCCCATAATGACGGCAACGGTGCGGAACAACGCCGCGCAGACAATAAACGGCAGCGCCGACATCATGCTTTTGGACAGATAGTCCACCACGGCCATGGCGTTTGATGAAACCGTCGTTGTAAACGAGGTGTTAGAAACTTGTAGCATGGAACGCCTTTCCCAATATGACATGCGGGCTGTCCCTTTGTCACATCGTGCGGTACTGACCGATTGCGCGGTACTTTTCGTAGCGGAGGTTTGTGAGGGTCGCGTCGTCGAGCTGCCCAAGCGTATCGAAGGCATCAAATGCCGAGGACATGACGGCACCGGCGATCTCCTCATGCGACAGGCCCCTATCGTCAACAATGCCGTCGATGATGCCGAGCGCCAACAGATCGGGGGCCGTGAGCTTAAGCGCCTCGGCGGCCTCATTCGCGCGCTCGGTATCCTTCCACAGGATCGACGCACAGGCCTCGGGGCTCACGACCGAATAGGCCGAGCTCGAGAGCATCAGGATGCGGTCGGCCACGGACAGCGCCAGCGCGCCACCAGAGCCGCCCTCGCCTGTCACCACCGAGACAATCGGCGTCTTGAGGCCGCTCATCTCCATGAGATTCTGGGCAATCGCCTCGCCCTGGCCGCGCTCCTCGGCACCGATGCCGCAAAACGCGCCCGAAGTATCGACCAGACACAGAACCGGTCGACCAAACTTTTCGGCCTGGCGTATAAGGCGACGCGCTTTGCGGTAGCCCTCGGGATGTGCCATACCAAAGTTGCGACGCATGCGCTCTTTGGTCGTGGTACCGCGCTCGACGGCGATAACTGTCACGGGTCGCCCGTCTTTCCAGCCAATGCCAGCCACCACGGCGGCGTCGTCGCCAAAGTAACGGTCGCCATGCAGCTCCACAAATCCATCCAGGCCCAGCGAGATCATCTCGCCCGCCGTGGCGCGATCTGCCGAGCGGGTCTGCTTGACAATCTCGAGCGCGGTTTTTGGTGCGGTCGAGCGCTTGAACAAGTGTCCCAGCTTTTTGCCGCGACGACCCGTATGCACGATCTCATGCGGTGCCCCCAGGCCGGGCGCGTGCCCTTCGTGCAGTGCCAGCAGCTCGCCTACCGTGAGCGCAATCTCGCCACGCGGAACAACGGCATCGCAAAAGCCGTGCTCCAGCAAAAACTCGGAGCGCTGGAATCCCTTGGGCAGGCGCTTGTGCATGTTCTGCTCGATCACGCGCGGGCCGGCAAATGCCGTCAGGGCATCGGGCTCGGCTAGGATAATATCGCCCTCCATGGCAAAGCTCGCGGTTACGCCTCCGGTCGTGGGGTCGGTGAGCACCGTGATATACAGACCGCCCGCCTCGCTGTGGCGCCTAACCGCCGCAGAAATCTTGGCCATCTGCATAAGCGACGTCACGCCCTCTTGCATGCGCGCGCCGCCCGAAACGGTAAAGCCGACAACTGGCAATCCAAGCTCGGTCGCTCGCTCAAATGTGCGACAGATCTTCTCGCCCACCACGGAACCCATCGAGCCCATCATAAAGTTGGCGTCCATAAAGAAGAGCGCGGTATCGCAACCGCAGATTTTGCCCCTGCCGCACACAACGGCATCGCGCTCGCCCGAACGCTCGCTCACGCTCTTGAGCTTGTCGGTATAGCCGGGAAACGAGAGGAAGTCCTCCGACGCCAGATTGGCATCCCATTCCTCAAACGTGCCCTCGTCGACCGTCATGCGCATGCGCGCGCGACCGCTCACGCGAAAGTGCTTGCCGCAACGAGGGCAGACCTCGAGGTTGTCGTGCAGGCGTGCCTCATCGATCACACGGCGGCACTCCGGGCACTTGATAAACACGTGGCGCGCGGGAAACTCGGCGCACGACTCGGTCATCGGCCCCTCAAGGACATTGACCGTCTTCGCTTTTCTATTCATCAGCATAGAGATGCCCCATCAGATCGGTGTGATACATGCCCGACAAGAACTCGTCGTTTGCCAGCACGTCGAGCTGAAGCTCGCTGTTTTCACTCACGCCCTCAATCACGAGCTCGCCCAGGGCCGAGCGCATCTTGCGAATGGCGCCGTCACGCGTGGGCGCACACACGATGAGCTTGCCGAGCATGGAGTCGTAGTACGGCGGAACTGTCGCACCGGTAAACATGGCGGAATCCCAGCGCACGCGCGGACCACCCGGCACACGCAACGCGGTGACCGTTCCGCATGACGGCAGAAAGTCCGGCGTCTCGGCATTGATGCGGCACTCCATGGCGTGGTTGCGGACCGGCATGTCCTCCTGCTCAAAGGGCAGAGGCTGGCCGGCTGCCACGCGCAGCTGCCACTTGACCAGGTCGGTATCGGTCACAAACTCCGTAACCGGATGCTCTACCTGCAAGCGCGTGTTCATTTCCATAAAGTAGAAATTGCCGTCGTCCGAATACAGGAACTCGATGGTACCGGCTCCTTCGTAGCCGACGGCACGAGCCAGGTCACGCGCCGCCTTGTGCATGCGAGCACGAATGTCGTCGTGTCCGTCGAGGCACGGCGCGGGGCTCTCCTCGATCAGCTTTTGGTTGCGGCGCTGCACCGAGCACTCACGCTCGCCAAGCGAAAACACATGGCCCTGCTTATCGGCCATAATCTGCACCTCGACGTGGTGCGCCGGCGCGACAAACTTCTCCATGTAGCACTCGCCGTCGCCAAAAACGGCCTCGCCCTCGGCACGCGCCTCGATAAACGCCTTTGCCGCATCTTCCACGCGCTCGACCTTGCGAATGCCGCGACCGCCACCACCGGCACGCGCCTTAATAAGCACGGGGCAGCCAATGCGCTCGGCCTCGGCCGTTGCCTCCTCGGGGCTTTTGAGCAAATCGCAGCCCGGAACGATGGGCACGCCCGCCGCGGCAGCCGTTCGACGTGCGGCGTCCTTGTCGCCCATGCTGTCGATTACCTCGGCCGAAGGACCGACAAACGCCAGGCCATACTTGTCGCAGTCGCGCACGAAGCTCGCCTTCTCGGAAAAGAAGCCATAACCGGGATGAATTGCCTTAGCTCCCGACTTTACGGCACAGGTGAGCACGGCATCGTCGTTGAGGTAGCTCTCGGCAAGACGCGGGCCGCCGATGCAATATGCCTCGTCGGCAAGCTGCACGTGCAGCGCGTCCGCATCGGCCGTGGAGTAGACGGCGACGGTCTTGATGCCCATATCGCGGCACGCGCGGATAACACGGACCGCGACCTCGCCGCGGTTGGCGATGAGCACTTTGTCGAACATGAAGCCTTCCTTAACTTTCGTGCATGAGTGCAAAAGACATATCGGCGCGGCAGCAAACCTCACCGTTGACGCTCGCAGTACCCGTCGCAAAGCGGAACGGCCCGCGCGCACGCGTGATGGTGCACACCAGATCAACCGTGTCGCCCGGGCGCACCGGACGCTTAAAGCGCACCTTGTCCAGACTCGTGTAGAACGGCGTCGCGCCGCGCGCCTCCTCATCGCCCATCAGCAGCACGCAGCAGTTCTGGGCGAGCATCTCGCACTGAATCACGCCGGGGACGACCGGGTTTCCCGGAAAATGCCCCTGCAAAAAGTACTCGTCGCCCGTAATCGTGATCTTGCCGTGGGCCTCATCGCCCACCAGCTCGGCTTCGTCGAGCAAAAGCATCGGCTCGCGATGCGGCAACAGTTTCTTGAGCTCTTCTTTGTTCATGGATATCACCTATCCGATCCTCATGAGGCAGCTGCCAAACTCCACGAGGTCGCCGTCGGCCACGCAGATCTCGAGTACCTCGCCATCCGCCTCTGCCGTCACCTCGTTGAGAACCTTCATGGCCTCGATGATGCAGAGGGTCTCGCCGGCTTTGACCTTGGAACCCACGTGCACAAACGGCTCGTCGCCCGGCGCCGGGGCAGCATAGAAAACGCCGACCATGGGAGCGGTTACCTCGGTGCCCTTAGGCTCCGACGCGGCGGCAGGTGTCTGCGCGGCGGGTTCCGGTGCGGCGGCAGGCATGGCGACAGGAGCCACCGCCGGAGCAGTCACGGCACCCGGCATAGGCATGGGCACGGCAACCGGCTGCGCCGCACTCGCGCGCTCGAGTTCGACCGCGGTGCCATCGGGCTCCTCAACGCGCACGCGCGTGAGGCCACGGTCCTCCATAACATCGGCTATCTCGGCAAGTCTTTTGGAATCCATGCTCTAGCTCCTCGTATATCTACGCAGTGCGATGGCGGCGTTGTGCCCGCCAAAGCCCAGGTTGGTCGAAAGCGCCCAGGTAAGGTCGGCGCGAACCGCGCGATTGGGCGTGTAATCAAGATCGCAGGCGGGATCGGGTGTGTGGTAGTTAATGGTCGGCGGCACCACGCCCTGCTCGAGCGCCATGGCACAGGCCATGACCTCGATGGCGCCCGTGGCACCGATCATGTGGCCGGTCATCGACTTGGTCGACGAGACGTGTGCGGCGCGTGCCGCATCCTCGCCGAGCGTACGCTTTATGCCCGCCGTCTCGGACGAATCGTTGAGCTTGGTCGAGGTGCCGTGAGCGTTGATGTAGAGGCCCTCGGAAGGCTTAACGTCGCCCTCGACCACCGCCAGCGATATCGCACGGGCAATGCCGGCAGCCTCGGGATCGGGGCTCGTGATGTGATAGGCATCATCGGTGTTGCCGTAGCCCACGACCTCGGCATAAATGTGCGCACCGCGCGCCTGCGCATGCTCCATGCCCTCGAGCACCAACACGCAGGCGCCCTCGCCCATCACAAAGCCGTCGCGATTCGCATCGAACGGGCGACAAGCCGTCGCAGGATCGGGGTTGGTGGTCAATGCGCGACAGGACGTAAAGCCTGCAACGGCATCGGGGATAATGGCCGCCTCGGCGCCGCCGGCCAGGATTGCATCGGCATAGCCATGCTTGATGGCGCGGAACGCCTCGCCCACGGCATGGGCCGAGGTCGCGCAGGCGGTCACCACGGGCAGGGTCGGGCCCTTTGCCTTGTGGCGGATTGCGATATTGCCCGAAGCCATATTGGGAATCATCATCGCAATCATATAGGGCGATGCGCGGCGAGGTCCCCGATCGGCGATCGTGTGGACGTTGTCGACGAGTGTCTGCATGCCGCCCACGCCCGAACCCACGTAGACGCCCAGGCGCTCGCGATCGATGGCGCCCTCGACATCAAAGCCCGCATCGTGCATGGCCTCGTCCGACGCTGCCAGGGCAAACTGAACGCAGGGGTCCAGGTGCTTGGCGTCACGCTTGCCAAAGTACTCGTTGCCGTCAAAACCCTTGACCTCGGCCGCCACCTTAACGGCAAACGCATCGGTATCGAAGTGCGTGATCGGGCCGATGCCGCACGTGCCGGCGCACATGGCCGCCCAGGTAGCAAGCGCCGTGTTACCGAGCGGCGATACGGCACCGATACCGGTGATTGCAACTCTCTGTTCCATCATGGTCTCCTCATTCAAGCCGTTGTTCGGCCCTAGTTTCTACATCGCCATTCCGCCGTCGACGCGCACGACCTCGCCCGTAATGTAGGCAGCCGCATCACTCACTAAAAATCGCACCACGCCGGCCACTTCCTCGGAACGCGCCATGCGCCTCAGGGGAATCTGCTCCTCGCACGCCGCACGCACCTTATCCGATAGCTTTGCCGTCATATCGGTCTCGACAAACCCGGGTGCGACCGCGTTCACTCGTACGCCGCGGGGCGCAAGCTCGCGCGCCACCGCCTTGGTCAGGCCGATGACACCGGCCTTGCTGGCGGCATAGTTGATCTGACCGGCATTGCCCATCAGGCCCACGACCGAGCTCATGTTGACGACGCAGCCGCCGCGCTGACGCATAAAGGTCTTGGTGAGTGCGCGCGTCGTGTTAAACGTTCCTTTAAGATTGACATCGAGCACGCGATCGAAGGCGTCATCGCCCATGCGCATGAGCAGGCTATCGCGGGTGATGCCAGCGTTGTTGACGAGCGCCCAAATGGAGCCAAAGTCGTTGAGGACCGCTTCCACGCACGCGTTGACGGCAGCGGGGTCGGCCACGTCGCATTGATATGCGCGTGCCGCGGCGCCAGCCGCCTCGCAGGCTTCGCACGTCTCGCGCGCCGCATCGACGCTTCCGGCATAGACGACGGCGATATCAAAGCCGTCCTCCGCCAGACCGACAGCGCAGGCGCGGCCGATACCCCGCGAGCCGCCCGTGACCAGTGCCACGCGACGTGAGTCGTTGCGCTCGAGCGCATCGTTGTTCAAATTGCCCATGTCATTCCTTTCGGGTTACAGCCCTGTGGGCTATACGAGCTCGTCAGCAATAGCTGCGACCTGTTCGGCCGTTTCGCACGAATACACACGAACGTCGCTCAACGTACGCTTGACCAGGCCCGACAGCGTTTTGCCGGGGCCGACCTCAATAAACGTTTCGATGCCTTGATCCTGCAGAGCATGCAGCGTGTCGACCCAGTGCACGGCATGACTCACCTGGTTGGCCAAGACATCCGATGCCGCCTGCGGGTCGGCCGGATAGGGCGCCGCCGTCATGTTTGCCATAACAGGAATGAGCAACGGGGACGGCGCGTGACCGGCTTGGATATACCTCGCCAGCCCCTCAGTCGCCTCGGCCATATAGGGGCTATGGAATGCACCCGACACCGCGACCTTCATGGCGCGACCGCCAGCCTCTTTTACCAGGACGTCGAGGGCCTGCAACACATCGGGCGCTCCGGCCACAACCGTCTGCTGGGGACTGTTGTAGTTGACCGGCCAACAGTCCTCGCCTGCCTGTTTTGCCAGGCCCTCAACTTGCGCCGCATCGAGCTTGATGACGGCGCGCATGCCGCCGGGGTGGCGCTCGGCCGCCATGGCCATCAATGCCGCGCGCTCACACACGAGCTCAAAACCCGCTCGCGTATCGAACGCCCCCGCAAAGGTGAGTGCAGCGACCTCGCCCAGCGAGAATCCCGCACAGGCGGCAGGCACCACGCCGCGCTCGCGCAGTGCGGCAGCCGCTGCCAGGTCATGAACGAACACGCAGGGCTGCGTGTTCTCGGTCTGCGAGAGCTCCTCTTTCGAGGCGCTCCGGCACTGCTCGCTGGTCCCCGGGCGCACCTCATCGGCGATTGCAAACACCTCGGCAGCCGCCGGTGATGCCTCGATGAGATCGACGCCCATCGCGGGATGCTGGGCACCCTGGCCTGCAAACAGAAACGCTACGCTACCCATGCGGACGCACCCTTCAGGACATGCTCGGCGCCATCAACCAGATCGTCGACGATTTCGCGTGCGCTCTGGCGTTCGTTGACCATGCCAGCAATCTGTCCGCACAAATACGAGCCCTCTTCGTAATTACCGTCCTTGGCGGCCTTGCGAAGGGCGCCTGTGCCCATGGCCCCGAGCTCCTCGGCACTTGCGCCCGCCGCCTCGCTCTTGGCGTAGGCGTTGGTAAAGGGACTCTTGAGGGCACGCACCGGGTGTCCCGTCGAGCGACCGGTCGCACGCGTCGACGTGTCGCCCGCCTTGAGCACCATCTCTTTGTACTGCTCCGAGACGGTGCACTCGTCTGCGACCAGAAAGCGCGTACCCACTTGCACGCCTTCGGCGCCCAGCATAAAGGCGGCCGCCACGCCGCGGCCGTCGGCAATACCGCCGGCGGCCACGACGGGAATGTCAACCGCATCGACGACCTGCGGCACCAGTGCCATCGTCGAGGTCTCGCCAATATGGCCGCCCGATTCGGTACCCTCGGCAACAACCGCCGTGGCTCCACGACGTGCCACGAGGCGCGCCAGCGCCACCGAGGCAACGACCGGGATGACCTTGATGCCCGCCTCGTTCCACGCCTTCATGTACTTGGCGGGATTGCCGGCGCCCGTCACGACGACCGGCACTCGCTCGTCAATCACGACCTGTGCAACCTCGTCGGCAAACGGGCTCATGAGCATGACGTTCACGCCAAAGGGCTTATCCGTCTTGGCGCGCAGCTCATGAATCTGGTCGCGAAGCCAGTTGGCGTCGGCGTTCATGGCCGCGATGATGCCTAAGCCACCCGCCTCGGACACTGCGGACGCCAGCGAGGCATCGGCAATCCAGGCCATACCGCCCTGGAACACGGGCTTTTCGATGCCGAGCAGATCGCAGAGAGGAGTCTTGAGCATCTCTACTTCTCCAATGCCGCCTCGACCGTATCGGCGAACTCGCCGACCGTCTTGGGGTTCTCCTCGGTATCGAGCTGGATGCCAAACTCGTCCTCGACGGCAACGAGGATCTCGACGGTGCCCAGGCTGTCGAGACCAATCTCCTCGAGCGTGGACTCGGGCTTCATCTCGACATCGTCAAGACCGGCGGTCTCGCGGATAACGTCGCAAACGCGCTCGAAGGTCTTCTGATCTGCCATGGTAGTTCTCCTTTGGTTGTGCCCTAGGGCGTTTTTATTTCCTATGTGCGACTACTTCCAACGAAGCAGATAGCCACCTATATCCAGACCGGCGCCAAATCCAACCAAGGCGATGGTGTCGCCTGTGTGAAGTGCACCGGCGTTTGCCAGCCGGTCGAGGGCAAGCGGAATGCATGCGCTCGAAATGTTGCCGGTCTCGCGCAACGTGCGAACCACGCGCTCGTCCGGCACGCCCAGGCGCTTGACCGCCTGGCTCAGGATTCGTTCGTTAGCCTGATGGAATACAAAATGATCGATGTCTTCGACCAAAATGCCCGCATCGATCGCAAGCTTATGGACCGTGTCGCAGATGGCGTTGACGCCGAACTTGAACACGCGGCGGCCATTCATGGACAGCACGCTCGCGCTATCTGCGGAAGCCTTAAACGGCGAGGTACCGACCAGACCGGGAACGCGCAACGTCTCGACGTCGGGCGCCGTCGAAAGCTCAACGGCAAGGGGACTGTCTCCCCCAGCCTCAATCACTGCGGCGCCTGCCCCATCGCCAAAGAGCACGCAGGTGGCACGGTCGGTCCAGTCGAGCGCGCGCGTCATCTGCTCGGCAGCAACGACAAGCACGCGCTCGGCGCGACCGCGGGCGATATAGCCCTCGGCGACATCGAGCGCAAATACGAAGCCGGCACAAGCCGCCGAGACATCGAAGGCAGGGCACGTCGCGCCTAGTCGCTCAGCAACGGCACACGCCTCAGCGGGAACAAGGTGGTCACCCGTCGTCGTCGAACAGACGATCAGATCCAGCTGGCTCGCGTCGATTCCGGACACCTGGAGTGCCCGCTCACTCGCCGCTACGGCAAGGTCGTCAAGTGACTCGGTGGTGCAGACGTGGCGGCTCTTGATACCGGTGCGAGTAAAAATCCACTCATCCGAGGTATCGAGGAACTCAGACAGCTCGTCATTGGAAACGCTGCGCTCAGGAAGCGCCGAGCCTGTTCCAAGAATCGTGAAACCCATCACTAACCTCCTTTGAGTTGTTGACGTGTTTACATCGACCAAGAGAGGATAACGCATTTCAGTCTTTGTTGACGTGTTAACATTAAATTGTCCAAATGCGACAAAGGCTTCACATTGTGTCTATCTCTCGACACCATTGCGTCATTCACTTATTCAATAAGGAGGTAGCAGCCGCTATGGATGCCCAATTAACGATTGTCGACGTAACCGGATCGACCAACGATGACCTGCTCGAGGCAGGAAAACAGGGTGCGCCGCACGGCACAGGACTTGCCGCCCGCGCGCAAACGGCAGGACGCGGCCGGCGCGGCCACAAGTGGGATTCAACCGCCGGCAACCTATTGCTTTCGATTGTCCTGCGTCCATGCGTTAATCCCGCAAAGTACTCTGGTCTTGCCGCCGTCAGCGGCCTAGCGGTGCTCGAAGCACTCGAAAAGCAGGGTCTTGCAAACGAGATTGGCCTCAAATGGCCCAACGACCTGGTCGCGCGAGGACGCAAACTCGGCGGCATTCTGGTCGAGGCCGCACGCGATAACGAAGGCAAACCTTTCGCCGTCTGCGGCATTGGTGTCAACGTAAACTACACGCCCCAAGAGGTGCCCGATGGCGGCCTGGCGGCAATTGGCCTCTCGGACCTCAACGAGAGCGTTCCCGCCGTCGACATGCTCCTCGATGAGGTCTATCACGCAGTTATAGACGCTGTAGATACCTGGGCAGAGCGCCTCAACGCCAAGGAAGAAGACGCCGGTCCGCTCGCGCCCGTCCACGACGAATATATCGCTCACCTCAATTGGATCGGGAAGCACGTTATCGCCCGCTCCCCCGCTGGAGACGAGCTGGCACGAGGCATATTTAGAACGGTCGACGATTGCGGCCGCGCATGCATTGAGACCGAGAGCGGCTTGTGCGTCTTCCACTTCGAAGAAGCATCCTTGCGCCCCCTGAGCGAATAGGGCGCCGCAGCCGCCGGCTCGGCAGACGAATTCGCTATCCCAAAATCTAAACTCAAAACAAAAGGGCCCCGCTACCGTAACGGCAGCGGGGCCCTTTAAGCTATGAGCGATATCGCTTAGAGCTTGATGTCGATGTCGACGCCAGCGGGGAGGTCGAGACGCATGAGCGAATCAACGGTGCCCGAGGTGGGGTCGAGGATGTCGATGAGGCGCTTGTGGGTGCGCATCTCGAACTGCTCACGGGAGTCCTTGTTCACGTGCGGCGAGCGGATAACCGTGTACAGGTTGCGCTCGGTGGGCAGGGGGACAGGACCGGAAACGCGAGCGCCGGTCTTCTGAGCGGTCTCGACGATGAGCTTCGCGGACTGATCGACGACCTCGTGATCATAGCCCTTGAGGCGAATGCGGATCTTCTGGGTAGCCAACTTAAACCTCCAAAGAGTGCGAGAGATGTTCTCGCAGGATTACGTAACAGAGAGCTCGAACTTAGGCGTTCTTGCTCATGACCTCGTCCACGATGGACTTGGGCGCGGGCTCATAAGAGTCGAACTGCATCGTGTAGGATGCACGGCCCTGGGTCTGGGAGCGAAGGTCGGTAGCGTAACCGAACATCTCGCCCAGCGGCACCTTGGCACGGATGAGCTCCTCCTGTAGGATAGAGACGAAGTCAAGAAGGTTTTCAGGTGAATTGTTACCGATATTATATACTTTGTACGCTGGGATTGGAAGTCCATCTTCTCCATTCTGCTTCTCGGGAGCGTGCTGCATGATGCGAACTACACCCTCGACGATATCATCGACATAGGTAAAGTCACGCTTGCAGTTTCCATAGTTAAAGATCTGGATGGTCTTGCCATCTGTAAAGGACAGCACGGAAACCTCGCGTCCGGTCATGAACTCTTCGATGACCATCTTGTTGCCGGCCGTGCCGAATTTCTTATCTGTCATAATCGTGCATACGCCGTCTTCCGCTTCTTCCAACGTACTGCAGATTAAAACGCCTTTTCCAAGTGCAAGGCCATCCGCCTTTAAAACGATCGGGAATTTCGCTTTGGTATGCAGATATTCCAGCGCATCCTCTGCCTTGTCGAACACTTCATAGGCAGCCGTCGGAATATTGTATTTTTTCATCAGTTCCTTGGAAAATGCCTTGCTGCCTTCCAGAATCGCCGCATTTTTGCGAGGACCGAATGCACGGATCCCGGCTGCCTCCAGCTGGTCTACCAGGCCCCCGACAAGCGGATCATCCATGCCGACGATAACGAGGTCGATCTCTTTTTCCTTTGCGAACTCGGTCAGACGGTCAAATTCCATCGCGCCGATCGGAACGCACTCTGCCAGCTGCGCAATTCCGGCGTTGCCGGGCGCACAGTAAATCTTCTCTGCTTTCGGGCTCTTTGCCACACTTGCAGCGATCGCATGCTCTCTGCCGCCGCCGCCGATAACCAGTACCTTCATATATTTCCTCCTAAATCAAGCCATTGGCGATCTTGTTTACCGCCTCTGGAAGAATGATCCACTCAGCCTGTTCCATGACACGTCTCTGCAGTACCTGAGGAGTATCACCAGGCTGCACCTCCACTGCCTTCTGAAGCAGGATCGGACCGGAGTCTACTCCTTCATC
>URTD01000026.1 GCA_900550735.1 uncultured Collinsella sp. | reverse complement strand
CGGCGAGCTTCTGTTGGCGCCCGACGATCAGTTTGTCTAATTCCTTAAGATTTCGCGGAGGGTTGTTGCCGTTTACCGAGGGGTTGTTGTGCAACAACGGACGAGCTGCAATACTTACTTTTATCTTTGCAAACTGCACTTTAACTACACCAATGCAGGGAGGATCTTATGCAGCCCAAGCATTCTGCTATTGTCGCGGGCCTGACGCTGGCGCTTTCGTTTGGCGCCGTTTCCGCGCCGGCACCCGCCGCTGGAGCCCACGCCGGGCGTTGCCTCGGATGCCACCGATATCGATAAGGGTCTCTACACCCAACAGTCCTTCTCGGGCGTGCTGAGGTCGGTCCAGGGCGTTTCGTTTGTCAACGTGACTCCCGAGATGAAGTACTTCACCAAATATTAGAGCCATGGCAACTATAACCAGGGCTTTTCGTATGGTGACGGCTACAACGCGCTGGGTTATTACCAGTTCGACCGTCGTTGGTCGCTCATCCCGTTTATGAAGCAGGCCTACAACTACAACCCCGAAAAATACAGCATGCTCAAGGATGCGATTGATCGCGGCAGCGAGATTTCCAACATGAGCAATGCCATGTACGAGAACGGCCAGCCCACCGAGTTGGGCCGTATTGCGCAGGAGGCCTTCCAGGGCGCTTATAACATCGACCCTGCTGAGTTTTCGGCTCTGCAGGATGCGTATGCGTACAACTCGTACTATGCGGTGACCGAGGCGTGGCTCAAGAGCGGCCTTGGTATTGATATTTCGGGCCGTGCCGATTGCGTCAAGGGCATGGTGTGGAGCATCACCAACATGTGTGGCACCGGTGGCTGCAGGGACTTCTTCCGCTGGGCGAATCTTTCTAATGATATGACTGACCGTGAGTTTGTGACGGCGCTCTCCAATAGCGTGGTCAACAATGTCGCCACCAAGTATTCGAGTCAGCCCCAGTATCATGAGGGCTGGAAGAACCGTTATAAGAATGAGCTGAAGGACTGCTTGGCTTATATCGCCGAGGATGAGGCTGCCGCTGCGACGCCCGTGCAGCCCGAGCCTACGCCGGCGCCCTCGCAGACACCTGATTCGAATGACGGCTCGAGTGACGATGTCAACGATGACAGGATGGATGCGCCCTCGACCGATGCTGACGGTAATGGCTCTGCTGGTGGCGCTACCAACGACGGCTCTACCTCGAACGGCTCCGATTCGAACGGCTCTGCTGCGGGCGATTCGTCTTCAAGCTCTGCCGGCAATACGGACAGCGACGCTTCTGGTTCGACCGACGCTGGCACCTCTAACTCATCCACCGGCTCGAGCGATTCGTCCGTTGACACCGGCTCTAACAATGGCTCCGGCTCTGATGCAACCCCTGATCCCGATGCTTTCAAGAACGACTCGAATAAGGCGCCGGACGCTCCCGTTGCTTCGCCGGACAAGAAGCCTTCTTTCTCCGTGCAGCTTGGTTCTACGCTGGGCTCTTCGCTGATGGCTGGCGTCAATAATGGCTCGACTCAGAACAAGGACAACTCTGATCAGGCTTCCACGGAAAAGACCGAAGCCGTAAAGGGCGACTCCAAGGATAAGGCTTCCGAGAAGGTTGAATCCGATAAGGGTTCTAGCTCTGATGAGAAGGACGACAAGTCCGCTCAGAAGAAGGACGAGGACAAGAAGTCTGAATCTGAGGAGAAGGACAAGAACAAGGACAAGACCGAGGACGGAAAGCAGCAGGGCGAGGACAGCAGTAAGGGCAACACCGACAACCAGAACCAAGAGCAAAATGACTCCAAGACGGTGACCACTACAACCACCACTACAACGACTAAGACTTCGGGCGGTAACATGCCCAAGACGGGCGATCTGATTGTGATGGCGAGCCTTGCCAGCGCGAGCTTGGCCACGCTGGGCGCTACGTCTATCGTAAGTGGTAAGCATAAGCTCGATCAGCAGAAGAAAGCTTCTGGAGAGGACGACTCTGAGGAGTAGGCTCTCAGTTGCCAGAT
Organism: uncultured Collinsella sp.; assembly: GCA_900550735.1. Taxonomy (GTDB): domain Bacteria; phylum Actinomycetota; class Coriobacteriia; order Coriobacteriales; family Coriobacteriaceae; genus Collinsella. Next base: position 13,147 of record URTD01000026.1, on the reverse strand, counting down.
AACTAAATAGTCGGGACGGGGTCCGGTGCGAATGCATCGGGCCCCGTTTTGTTGTGCAACGATTAGTTGTGCCCCCTCACACCTCTTGTTGCTACCGTTGCCCGATATGTTTGCGCGGCGACATCGGTACGCGCGAGGCGGTCATTACAATTGTCATCGTGTTGCGATTTAGGGGGAACGTTTTGGTGTCTGAACAGGCAAATAATGGTTGTGCTGACGGCTTTGGCGTGCGTTTGATCGGCTGTGCCGACGATGCGGCTTTGCCCATTGGCATGCACGACTATGCGGAGGCTCTTGGTTGCTGCACGCTGGTCGACAAGACCATGTTTATTGCCGATGTGTTGGACTGCGACGCGTCCGTTGTGGTGTGCTGTCGACCCGAGGGTTTTGGAAAGAGCATGAACTTGTCGATGCTCAGGGCTTTTCTGGAGCGTCCAGCGGTCGGTCGCACCGGTCGGATTTCGTTTGCCGATGCTCAGATTTGGGATGCGGACGGCGGGCGTTATCGGGATGAGTACGCTTGCTATCCGGTGATATCGCTGGACTTTTCTGGCGCTGCGAGGCGTGGCCCCGCTGTTGCCGGCGTCGTGCGCGATGCCCTTTCGGGCGAGTGCGCTCGCTTGTTGGCGCTCTTGGAGGCTCCGGATTTAGCTCGAGATAAGGTGCGTCACGTCGAACGTGTCGCGCGTGGCGTGGCGAGCGCGGACGAGGTTGACTCGGTGCTCGGTGTGCTCATAGAGCTGCTGGAGATTGCCTACGATGAGCAGGTTGTATTGCTCGTTGATGGGTACGACGTGGCGTGGTTGGGCCGTATGAGCGCAAGGGGCGCTTCCGGCGCCGATTCGGCGGATCTATTCGATCGCGTGCTGTTCGACGCCATTGCTGCTGCGCGCGATTCGTTGCGGCTGACGTGTTTGATGGGGGAGTGTCCCGGCCCTGCCGAAGTGGCGCTTTCTTTGCACTGCTGCTCGTATTGTCTGACGACGCCGCTTTCGACCTGGTGTGACCGTTGGTTCGGCTTTTCGGATGCCGAGGCCGAGGCTCTGCTGAATCATGCTGGGCGCGAGGAATACCTGGATGATGCGCGTGAATGGCTCGAGGGGTATCGGTTTGGCAGGGTCTATTGCTCGAGTCCAGCGCGTGTGATCGGTTTTCTGGGCCGAGGCTGCACGGCGCCTGTGCGTGCCGATCTGTATGGATATGCCGATTGCCTGAGTAGGGTAGTTGCCGGATGGAATCTCGACCGCCTTTCGGTCTTGTTTGATTTGCTCGAGGCCCATGGGTGCGCTGAGGTCCCGCTTTGTTTGGGCACTGCAGAGCCAGATGTCTCGCCTGACGATGGCATGTGGACAGCGCTGTATCTGTCCGGTTTTCTCACGACGGATATGACTGAGGAGCCGGAGCATGGCGATCGCCTCCGTGCTTTGCGATTGCCCAATAACGAGCTTCGCCAGACCTTGCGTCTAGTGATTATCGAGTGGTTTGAGTGTGCTGCAGAAGACATTCGAGACGTCGATGCGTTTCGCGACGGGCTGTGCCATGGGAACGAGGATACCGTGAGGCGGGCGCTAAGCCGCATCTTAGGAGATGCGGGAATCGGTGCGACCGACCCAGATGCGCCACTGCCATATCATCTGCTCTTGCAGGGGCTCTGCTTTGGCTTGCCGGGCTATGCCAATCCTGCCTCGAGGCGAAAGTGTGGCGCGGGTCGCTGCGACATCCAGGTTTTTCCTACGGGCGCCGTGTTCGACATAGCCGATACGATCGGTATGCTCGATGAACGTCCGCTGATAACGATCAACATGATGTATGACCTCGGTGTGGATGCGCTGGGCCTGGAATTGCTGGCCGTGCAGGCGCTGCTCGACATAGAGCGCGACGGCATCGACGAAATCCGTGTGCCGCGACCCGGCGTGGGTCGCATGCGCTGGGGGTTCGGTTTTGATGGGCAGCGTGCGTCCGTGGTGTGCCAACGTCTGTAGCGGCGGGCGAAAGCCCTTTACTGTTCCGCGTCCTTCATGGGCGGCATGGGCTTCCAGTTGGGATCCTTGATGATCTTGCGGGCGTCTTTCATGCCACGGCGCAGCGCCGGAATACCGGTCTTAAAGCACTTATCGACCGCAGCCAGGCGAATGAATTCCTTGCAGAAGGTCGCGGCATTGCCCAGGCGGAACAGCATGGGGTGGTAGTCACCGTAGATCTGCATATAGCGAGCGAGGAAGCCTCGGTTGCGCATGATGTAGTAGCGGTTGGTGTCGCTCGTAGAGTTGAGCTGGCGCTTGCCGGCGATATCCCAGTTAGAGACAGCGCGGGCACGCTTGAGCACCACGTCGGCAACAACGGCGGCGGGGAAGTGCTGGCTGGCCACGTAGCCGTAGCAGGCATCGTCGCCGTAGATGAAGAATCGCGCATCCGGCAGGCCGATCTTGTCGACCACGCGGCGCGAGAACAGGCCGCCTTCAAAGCACAACTGGTTCATGGTGCGGTAGCCCTCGGGACCCAGATCCCACTTGGCGACAGGGTTTGGAATGCCGAGCGAAAGGATCAGTTGGTACTGCCAAAAGAACGCGCCGCCGTCGAAGTCCAGGCGCGAACCCTGGATGACGTCGTAGCGGTCGGTCCACTTGGCCAAGCGCTCGATGCCTTCAGGGATGACGAGCACGTCGTCGTCCATGACCCAGAACCACTGGGCGCCCAGGTCATAGGCGCATTTAGTGCCGGCGGAGAAGCCGCCCGCACCGCCGCCGTTTTCGAGCTGCGGGGCGTAGATGACACGGTCGGTGCCGCCCTGCGCGTCGGGCTGCTCGGTGTCGATGCCCCACAGGTTGGCCAAGCGCTCGTTGAATGCGGTGCACATGGCCTCGGTCTCGCGCGAATTCTCGTTATCGACAATTACGATGCGCCAAGGCGTTGCCGTGAGCCCGGTCATGGAGTCGAACAAGTTGGCTAGGAGTTCCTGGCGCTTGTACGTAACGACGACGATGGCGAGCTTATCGATGGGGGCGGGAAGGGTTGTAGGCATGGGGCAATATATCCTTTCACGCGCGGCGGGCGAGTGCTGCGCGGAAGCTATCGAATACGTCCTTGGGACTGTCTTATTGTAAAGGCTCGGCGCACCTTGACGGCAAGCTTTGAATAAAACGCAGGAACCTGCCATGGGCCCGCCGCATGACGTGGGGCTGCTTTGCCCGCAAGAGGCTCCATAGATTATATAAACGCCCGCTGGCGCGCTGACCCTTTGATACCATGAAACGACAGGTATTTCCTAAGGAGCACATTTGTCTACTAACGCCTCTGGCAGCCCTGTTCTGTCGCTGCTTATTCCCATTTACAATGTTCAGCGCTACCTGCGCGAGTGCCTCGATTCCGCCCTGGCGCAGACGCTCAAGGATATTGAGATCGTCTGCATTAACGACGGGTCGACCGACAACTCGCCGGCGATTATCCGCGAGTATATGGAGCGCGATAGGCGCGTCAAGATGATCGACAAGGCCAACAGCGGCTACGGCGACTCGATGAACCACGGTCTGGAGATGGCGCGTGGCAAGTACGTTGGCATCTTGGAGTCCGATGACTTTATGGCGCCCGACGCACTCGAAAAGCTTGTCTCGGCCGCCGATAGCAATAATGCCGACTTTGCGAAGGCGAACTTTGATTTCTACTGGTCTAAGCCCGAGGAGCGCCGTTCGCTGCACGAGATGTTTAAGGCCAAGGACTGCGGTAAGCCGGTGCACCCGAGCGACACGACGCAGTTCTTTAAGCAAAAGCCGTCGATTTGGTCGGCCGTGTACCGTCGCGATTTTCTTGAGCGCAACGGCATTACGTTCCTGCCGACTCCGGGGGCATCCTTTCAGGACACGTCATTCGCCTTTAAGGTGATCGCGTGCGCCGATAAGGCTGTTTACCTGCACGATGCCGTGTTGTCGTATCGCCAGGACAACGAGAATTCCTCGGTCAATTCTTCGGCTAAGGTCTTTTGCGTCAATACCGAGTATGCCGAGATTGAGCGTTGGATTCGAGAGGATTATGCCCGCGACCACGCAAGTGATGACGTCGCGCGCATGCTCAAGTTCAATCAGCTCATTAAGTACGATTCGTACATGTGGAACTACGTGCGCCTGGCGCCCAAGTTCTATAAGGAGTTCCTGGTTCAGATGGCCAAGGAGTTCCAAGCGGCCTTGGACGCCGGGGACTTTTCGCTTGACGACCTCAAGCCGTGGAAGCGCGCGAATCTCGCTGCCATCCTCAAAGATCCCGAGGGCTGGGTTGACGAGCATCCGAGTTTCGCGACGGATGGTGCCTTGGGGCGTGCTAAGTATTACGCCTCGGTTGGAGGCCCAGGCGTGGTCGCTGCCTTCCTCATCGAATCGCTGAGGGGGTAGGTCGACATGGGAGAGGCCTCGTATCCTAAAGCTACCATTGTCGTCCCCGTTTACAACTCTGCGCGCTCCATTCAGCGATGCCTCGATTCGCTGTTGGCCCAGTCCGAGCGCTCGATTCAGGTTGTCTGCGTCAACGACGGTTCGACTGATGATTCGTTGAACGTGTTGCGCCAGATCGCGCAGGCCGATGATCGCGTACTGGTGATTGACCAGGAAAACGCGGGCGTCTCGTGCGCTAGAAATGCCGGCATCGATGCCGCCGAGGGCGAGACCGTCTTTTTTGTGGACGCCGACGATTATATCGATGCCCAGACGGTCGAGCGCGTGCTGCATGCCATGGAGTCTGCAGATGCCGAGGCCGCCGTCTTTGGCGGCATCTGTGAACCTGCCGACGCTGCCCCCAAACGCGTCCAGCAACTCATGAGCCCCAAAGCCGGTACCTTCGGCGCCCGTGATCCCCAACTGCTGTTCCATTCGAATGCGCAGCCCTATGCTTGCCGTGCGGCCTTTTCGCGCGTGCTGCTCAATCGCGAAGGCATACGCTTCGCCCCCGGTTTGGCTTTGGGCGAGGATGTCGTGTTCCAATTTGCGGCTTATGCGCTTGCCCACGGGACCGTCGTCATGCCGGACAAGTTCTACCACTACGTGATGGAGAGCGAATCGGCGACGCACGAGTTCAACAGTGCCGAGGCGCGCGCCAAAAAGCTTGACGCCCACATGAGGATGCTCGAGGAGGTCTTGGAAGACTGGGCGGCCTATGGTCTTTTGGACCTGTGTCCCGGCGAGCTGATAACTTGGTTTTTAGACCTAATTGTGTTCGACCTGACGCGCTTGGATTCCGATGACTTCCATCGCGTGGCGGCTCGCGTCAACATGGACCTCACGACGTTTTTGGGAACGGAGTGGGCGGATATGCCTGCTAAGGGCGCCGTTCGCCGTGTTGCCCACAAGCTCGTTGCGGCGACCCCGGGCGTTTCGATGGCAGATGCCACGCTGTTCTATCTTTCGACTCGCGGTCTCAAAGCCTGCCTGGAGCGCTTTATATAATTCCAAGCGCTGCCGCCCGCCGCAACCCGGCTGCTAAAATAACCCTGTTACACGCTATTCAACAGGAGGTTCTCTTGCAGAACTCTGATACCCCTAAAGTTTCGCTGCTTGTCCCCATCTGCAATGTTGAGCGCTACCTGCGCGAGTGCCTCGATTCCGCCGTTGCGCAGACGCTCAAGGACATCGAGATTATCTGTATCAACGACGGCTCCACCGATAGTTCGCCGGATATCATCCGCGAGTACATGGAGCGCGACCCCCGTGTAAAGATGATCGACAAGGCCAACAGCGGTTACGGCGACTCGATGAACCGCGGCCTGGAGATGGCGCGCGGTGAGTACGTGGGCATCCTTGAGTCCGACGACTTTATGTTTGAGGATTCGCTCCAAAAGCTGGTCGCCAAGGCCGATATTGAGCATGTCGATGTGGTTAAGGGCGACTTTTACCTGTATTGGTCCACGCCCACCGAGCGCCGTGAGCTGTTTGGGATCATCGACGAGCATATGACGGGCGCCGCGTATCGCCCCGTCGATTGCCCGGGTATCTTCTACCGCAAGCCTTCCATTTGGTCTGCCATCTATCGGCGCGAGTTCCTCATCGACAATCAGATTCGGTTCCTTCCCACGCCGGGTGCCTCGTATCAGGACGCAGGCTTTAACTTTAAGGTTTGGGCTTGCGCCGAGCGCGCCGCGTTTATTGCGGACCCCATTTTGTGCTATCGCCAGGATAACGAGAAGAGCTCCGTTAATTCGCCCAACAAGGTGTTTTGCGTATGCGACGAATATGCCGAGATGCAGCGCTTTTTGGATGAGCGTCCCGAGCTCAAGGCTCAGCTCCAGGGGATTTTAATGCGCATGAAGGTCGATACGTACCGTTGGAATGATGAGCGCCTGGTCGATGAGCTGCGTGAGCAGTTTTGGAAGAAGGCATCTCCCGAGCTCAAGGCCGATTGGGATGCCGGTCGCTTTGACCTGTCGCTGTTCGATCCGCGTGGCGAGACCGACTTGCGCCTGATGGTCAAGTCGTCCCGCGCCTATATCGATTCACGCTTTGACTTTAAGAAGCCGGGCAAGCTCAATACGTTTAAGCATTACTTTAAGATTGGCGGCTTGCCGCTGGTCTGGCGCGTGCTGACGTATCAGCGCACCTACGGCGACAACCCGCACCCTGATGACGTTCCGGCCGCACAGTAGGAGCGAGTGACTATGGCTACCCCCAAGATTTCCGTTGTCGTTCCCATCTATAAAGTGGAGGAGTGCCTGGCCTGGTGCCTGGACTCCCTGCTTGCGCAGGACATGCCCGATTGGGAAGGTGTGCTGGTCAACGATGGCTCGCCGGATGGCTCGCGCGATATTGCGGCCGCCTATTGCGAAAAGGACGCGCGCTTTACGCTGGTCGATAAGGAGAATGGCGGCCTGTCGAGTGCACGTAATGCAGGCATCGCCGCGTCCACGGCGCCTATCGTCGCGTTCTTGGATTCCGACGACCGATTTGCGCCCGATGCATGCCGCGTGATCGTCGATGTCTTTGAGCGCGAGGACTGCGACGTTTTGACCTTTGGCGCGAACCCGTATCCGCTGGAGGCGGGGTATCCGTGGCTTAACTATGTGCTGAGCCCACGCGATGTGTCATTTGCGGGCTATAGCACCGACCTGCTGTTTAAGGAGGCATCTCGCCCCTTTGCATGGCGCACCGCCTGCAAGCGTGAGTTTTTGCTGGGCAACGGGATCGTGTTCGACGAAACCGTTAAGTATGGCGAAGACCAGGTCTTCGATTTTGCCGTGTACGGTCGTTCGCACAAGACCGCGCTTATCTCGAACAAGCTGTATGACTACCGCGTGGCGCGCAAGGGCTCGCTCATGGACACCATGCGCTATGACGACGAGACGCGCCTGCTGGAGCACGTGAAGATTTACTCCGCGGTGCTGGCTGACTGGCAGCGCGACGGTCTCGATGCTCAGCATGCCGATGACCTGGCGTACTTCCTCTGCGATCTGGTGCTGTACGATGCGCTCAGGTTGCTGGGCTCGGACTGCGGCAAGGTGTTTGCTGCCGTCGCCGCGGCCCTTTCCGGTTCTGCCGTGGGCAGCGATGCTGCGCTCGCACAATGCGCTCCTTCTGTTGCTGCTATGGTGCGTGCAGCGCTTACCAGCAAGGCCCCCAATGCCCGTGAGTGCAAAAAGCTCATGTTCGATTACGACGTCTTGAGGTTTGGGCGCTTGGGCGCCTGCAAACGCATGGCAGCGAACGCCCTGGGAAAGCGAGAAGTGTAGATGAGTATCAAGCGTTTGGCACTTTGCCGCAGCCAGGGCCGTCTTTTTGTGCTGCTTCGTTTTGCCGGTCAGGATGTCGCCGCGCTTATTGAGCGGGAGGGTTCTCAAGCGTTTGCCCATGCGACGACGAGCGGCTCTTGTGTGCCGTCGCTGGTGCTCCCGGTCGATCACGGCCGCGTGCTGGCGCTTTGCCCTTCCGTTTCCGATTACGAGCGCGAGCTCGCCGTCTTGGTGCTTCCGTTTTTGGATGGCTCGTCGATGAATGTCGTTTTTGCATCCGGTGGCCAAAGGTTGGGCTCCATTCGCCTCGATAGCCGCGTGGCCAAGCTGGAATCCAAGATTAACTACAAAGCAAAGCCTGCGCTGTGCGCACTTATCCGCGATGCGCAGCGTGGTGAACACTGCGGTCGCTACGAGATCGATGCCATTCGCTATTTGCCGGCAGACGCCGGCGCGGTGTGGCGCTATGAGGTTACCTGGGCGGGAGACTCCCAGTGCGCGCCTGAGCTTCAGATCTTCGATACGCATATGAATGCCATCGATGCTACCGTGCATGTGTTTGAATCGCAGGTCGATGTGCCGCAGCAGAATGGATGCCGTGTCAATAAAACGTATCTGAGCGTTGAGATGCCTCAAGATATACGAGATTTTGTCGCGATTGTGAGCGATTCCACAGAGCAGATCCAGAGCGGGTTTTGCGCCATGGATGGTCGCCTGTACAACGGCATGGTCGACGACAGCTGGAACCGCATGAAGGATGCACGCGCTGATGACGCAGCTTATCGACGTTGGTTTGAGCAACATCGCGCAAAGCCGGGCGATTTGGCGTGCCAGCGTGTCGCTTCGGCGGCCTTTGCCTATAGGCCGCTCGTGAGCATTGTGGTGCCGTGTTACAAGACTGATCGGGTTTACCTGCGCGAGCTGCTGGACTCGGTGATAGCCCAGAGCTATGACAACTGGGAATTGCTGTTCATGGACGCCTCGCCCGAATGGGATGCGGTGGCCAATCTTGCGGCAAGTGCCAACGACGAGCGCGTTCGTCGCATTGGGCTGCCCGGCAACGGCGGCATTGTGGTCAACACCAACGCAGGTATTGAGCAAGCGACGGGCGACTACGTCGCGTTCTTGGACCATGACGACATTCTGGAACCGGACGCGTTATTCCAGTATGTTTCCGCACTGAATAAGGCGGCCGAGGGCGAGCGTCCCCAGGTCCTGTTCTGCGATGAGGACATGTTCCAGAAAACGGGGGAGTGGGGCCAGCCGGTCTTTAAGACCGTACTCAACGTCGACCTGCTCTATAGCCATAACTGCGTGACGCATTTCCTGATGGTGGAGAAGGCGCTCATCGATCACATTGGTTTGTCCCCAGAAGACGTTGCGGGCGCCCAGGACTACGACTTGACGCTTCGCTGCCTTGTAGCCGGCGCGCGCTTTGAGCACGTTGCGCATGTGCTGTATCACTGGCGCGTTCATCCGGGATCGACCGCCGACGGTTCTGCCGATAGTAAGCCGTATGCTATTGAAGCCGGGCGCCTTGCGCTGCAGCGCCACTTTAACGCGCTGGGCATTTGCGGAACGGTCGAGGAGACCGAGACGCCGTTTGTCTACCGTATGCGCTATGCGCTGCCAAAGCCTGCGCCGCTGGTGAGCATTGTGATTCCCACCAAGGATCACGTCGAGACGCTCGACGCCTGCGTGATGTCGATCGCCCAGAAGGCCACGTATGCCAACTACGAGATCGTCTTGGTGGAGAACAACAGCGAAGACCCGGAGACGTTTGCGTATTACGAAACCCTTCTGGAGCGCATAGCGGCTGCATCTGGTGGCAAGGGCACGGCGCGCGTTGAGTGGTGGCCGGGCGAGTTCAATTACTCCCAGATCATCAACTTTGGCGTTGAGCATGCCAAGGGCGACTATCTGCTGCTGTTGAACAACGATACCGAGGTCATAAGCCCCGGCTTTATTGAAGAGATGATGGGCTATCTGATGCGTCCCGATGCGGGCGTGGTGGGCGCCAAACTCTATTTTGCCGATCATCTGGTGCAGCATGCTGGCATTTTGGTTGGCGTGCGCGGCGCACTTGCCCATGCCAACCAGGACTTCTCGGCAAAGCGCGAGGGATACCTTGCCCGTGCTGTACGTCCCGGCAACTTTAGCGCCGTAACGGGCGCCTGCCAGATGGTTCGTCGCGACGTGTTTGAGCAGGTCGGAGGCTACAACGAGGAGTTCGCCGTCGGCTTTAACGACGCGGACTTTTGCCTCCGTGTGCGGGAGGCGGGCTACCGTACCATCTTTACGCCCTATGCCGAGCTGTACCACTACGAGTTTACCTCGCGCGGCAGGGAAGAGGCCAACGAGGAAAAGCTGCGCCGCTGGAAGCGAGAGCAGGCACTGTTCATGCAGCGCTGGCCGGAGTTCTTCCTCGATGGCGATCCGTGGTTGGGGCCAAACCTATCTGCCGAGAGTGAGTATTTCTCGGTCTAAGGCAATGGGTTTAGGAAGTCCTGAACTTTCTTTCGCTATGAGCTTGGAAGAAAGCAATGGTGGACTACTAACTAAGTCATATTATGAAAGCTCGATACTTCCGCGATAAGTTTATACAAGCTTATACAGCTCGATATTATTCGATATAAGTAGATATCGCACTTGCCTTTGCCGGCTTACCCGCCGGCGTTATGGATCTTATTAACGGCAAGGCGCTTACGTTCTTGCGTCGTGCCCTCTCCGAAGATCTGGCGCCTATCAACCAGGTGGAGGTAGCGCTCTCTATGGGCGATAGCTTTGTCGCGACTGGTTTGACCATAGAGGACGATCTTCTGTCGAGAGCCGCTAAGGCCACTAAGGGCTATGCCTATCTGGTGCAACTGGTCGGTTACTCCATTTGGCAACGCGCCAACTTGCATCGTGCCAAAAGTGCCATTGTGAGCGAGGGCGACGTCACCGAAGGCATTGCGCTGGCAGAGGCTCGTTTTCACGATGTTGTTCACGAGCCCGCGATTTCTGGACTTGGACTCAACGATATCAAATACCTTTTGGCCATGTGCGAGGATAAGCAGCAGTCCAAATCATCTGAGATTGCTAAACGCATGGGTAAAAAGACCAATGAGGTCAGCTCTATTAGGGCTAAGCTGCTTCAAAGAGAGGTTATTCAAGCTCCGCAGAGGGGCTACGTGCAGTTTGCCGTGCCGGACCTAGATATCTATCTGCGAGAGAACGCCGCGGAGATTCTCGAGCGGTTCTAAATCGAGGCATGAATAGCCGCCGGTTAACTGCCCTTGTCGACTTGGCTCGCGTCCCCCCAATCTAGTAGACTCTGAACCGTTGCTAGATGGGGGGGATTTTCCATGAAACGCTCCATGAAACGAGTTTCCGGGGCCGTTCGGATGCCGTGGCGCAGCAGGGACTTGAGCTTCTCGGCGAACACCTGCTCTTTCGAGTTCGCAAGCAGGCAGACGCCCTCCTGCCGGTGTGCCACGTCGAACCACAGCTCGTCCTGCTCCATCGCAGCGCTCGCGTGGACCCCCAGGTCGAGCTTCGTGTCGAACGTGCTGCGCCCGTCGCTGACCTTGAGGTTGACGCGCCTGCCCTTGTAGTCCTGCTGCGACAGCTCCTCTATCTCGCCGGCGATGCGGACGGTTACGCCGTCGCCGAGGTTCGAGAGGGCGGACACAAAGGAGCGAATGGAGGAGTCGGTCATCGGGTACCGCACGAAGTCGAGGTCTATGTCCTGGGTTGCGCGGCGCCCGCTCCCCGACAGCGCGCACATCAGGACCCCTCCCTTGACCGTCACTCGATCGCGCATGCCGGATGCCGCCAGCTTTGAGAGGATCACGTCCTGGCAGACGCGCGCGGTCGCGTTGAGGCAGGAGTAGCCCTCCTCGCGCTCGTAGCGCGCCCTCATCTCGTTCAGGTCCATCAGAATACCTCCTCCATGGCGCGCTCGAGGTGTGCCTCGCCGTGCGGGATTGCCTCCGCGTAGTCCTGCAGCCTGTATATGTCCAGCCGCTCCGACCGCCTGCGGAACGAGGCGACGGCCTCCCGGTAGAGGTCGTAGGGCAGCTTGTTGCGCGAGCGCATGAGCTCGAGGAGCATGCGCTCGGGGTCGTAAGCGGCAAGCTCGGTCTCGTCCACCGAGACGGTCGACCTCCCGACGCCCAGCCATCCCTCCGGGATGAAGTGCTGGCGCACGGCGGCGTCGCGTATCTTGGTCCCACCGCGCTTCGTGGCCAGGTCGATCCGGTCGGGGGGCGCGGTCACGAGCCCGTGGGCGTAGAGCGCGGTCTGCCCGGTCAGGATGCCCCCGGGGTAGCGCTTCGCGATCACGGCGAGGGCGTCCTCGTCCCGGTTGGTCGAGTACATCCCTCGGCCGACGGGGTGGAGCGTCCCTTCCGACACCGCCTTGCGAACGCGGTACCTGCTCCCGAGTTCAGCCAGCGCCTCCCGGTAGGTGATCACCATGCCGACCTCCCCTCGAAAGCCATATAAGCCTACATCTGATGACAATTGTAGGCTTATATGGCTTTTCATGGAACGACTCATTGCGGCACCTCCCTCGCCATGACGGTGCCTTACTTTGATGGCCCTTTCCTCGTTTGCATCTGCTATATGAAGGAACGTCGATTCTGGTGCTCGGGCGAAGGCGCTACGCGATGAAATTCTCCACCAGCGTAACCATGGAGTCCTTCTCGCTTGGGTCAGAGAGGGCAATCATGAGCGTCATGGCCGCGAGCGCGTTGCCCTCCACGCGGAGTCTTTCGCCGTTGCGCAGTATCCCGTTCTTGTCGAGGAAGTGAATGAAGAGCGCCGCTGCAGAGCGCTTGTTGCCATCCAAGAATGGATGGTCCTTCACTACGAGGTAGAGAAGGTTGGCGGCCTTTGCTTGAACGGAGGGATATAGGTCTTGGTCGCCAAAGCCCTGATAGAGGGCGCTGATGATTCCGGCGAACTGGTTGTCCCGCTCTCGTCCGAACAGGGTGGACGACGAGTAGAACGGTAGGCTGCGGACGACTTCGAGGGCTTCGGTGTAACCGAGCTCCCAGTTGGGCTCGTTGCCCTGGGGCGCCTTCATCCTTCCCGTGTCGTATTCATCGAGCAGAGTCAGGCTCGGAAGGTACTTCTGTAGAATTTCTGCCGCACCGGAGAGTTCCGGAGTACTCGACCTCTCGAGGACCTTGAAGACCGTTCCGAGCGCCTCGAGTCTCTTTTGGTTGATGGAGTATCCCTGGAGTAGATGCTGCTTGAGCACGCCATTTGCCCACCGGCGGAAGTACACGCCCTGCTGAGACTTCACGCGGTAGCCAACCGAGATGATCATGTCGAGGTTGTAGTGCTCGACCTGACGTTTGACCGTTCTTGTTCCCTCTAAGCGAACTATTTCAAAAAATGAAATAGTTCGAATTCCGGCAAGCTCTTCCTTTGCTGCGGAATGAATGTGCTTGGAGA
>URTD01000025.1 GCA_900550735.1 uncultured Collinsella sp. | reverse complement strand
GGCTGCCGGATCTTCTTCAAGGGCGCCAACCGCCACGACATCCACCCGCAGCTGGGCAAGGCGGTTCCCGTCGAGTCGATGATCGAGGATATCCTGCTCTTCAAACGCCACAACCTCAATACGATCCGCACGAGCCACTATCCGAACGACGCCAAGATGTACGCGCTGTTCGACTACTACGGCCTCTACGTCATGGACGAGGCCGACGTGGAGTGCCACGGCAACCACTCGATCAGCGACAAGGAGAGTTGGCGCCCGGCCTTCATCGACCGCATGGTGCGGATGGTCGAGCGCGACAAGAACCACCCGTCGGTGATCTTCTGGTCGATGGGCAACGAGTGCGGATCGGGCCGCAACTTCGAGGCCGTCTACGCCGCGGCGCGTGCGCTCGACCCCCGTCCGATCCACTACGAGGGCAAGAACGACGTGGCCGACATCGACTCGCGGATGTATCCCTCGATCGAGAGCATGATCGAACAGGACCGTCAGGACCGCGACAAACCCTACTTCCTGTGCGAGTATGCCCACGCCATGGGCAATGCGATCGGCAACCTCGAGGAGTACTGGGACTACATCGAGAACCGTTCGGTCCGCATGATCGGCGGCTGCATCTGGGACTGGGTCGATCAGGGCCTGTGCAAGTACGGCGAGCTGCCGACGAACTACTACTACGGCGGCGGTTTCGGCGATGCCCCCAACGACAACAACTTCTGCTGCAACGGCATCGTGACCCCCGACCGGCAGGTGACTCCCAAACTGCTCGAGGTCAAGAAGGTCTACCAGTACCTGCGCCTGCATGCCGACGATCCGGCCTCGGGCCGCATCTGCATCGAGAACCGCTATGCGTTCCTCGACCTCGACAACTTCCGCCTGCACTGGACGCTGCTGCGCGACGGCCTCCCCGTGGCCGAGGGTGATACCGACCTGCCGTCGGCCGCTCCGGGCAGTACGGCCACCCTGACGCTGCCCTATGCCGACCGTGTGGACGACGACGGCGAGTACTTCGTGAACCTCTCGGTACGGCTTCGCAGACCGTGTGTCTGGGCCGACGCCGGGCATGAGGTCGCCAGCGAGCAGCTGGCTGTCACCGGCCGCTGCCTTCCCGGAGCCGTGCAGCCCCGTACGGACGAGCCGCTCCGGATTTCGAGCGGGGAGGAACGCCTGACGCTTGCCGCCACGGGCTTCCGCATGGAGATGGACCTCACCCGCGGCATCGTGACCTCGCTGCGCTATGCCGGCAGGGAGCTGATCCACGCCGGCGCGGGCTTCGAACTGAACTGGTACCGCTCGATCGACAACGACAAGTGCGTCTTCCGCCCGACGGTCTGCGCGCTGCGTCCCGATGCCGAGGTCACCTGGGAGGTCTCCGGGGACGGCCGTTCGGTGCGTATCTCGACCCCGATGGAGGCCCGCATCGGCGATGACGTGCGCCAGCCCTATACGGTCGGATATACGGTCCATGCCGACGGTACGGTCGATGTGACGGCCGAATTCCCGACGGCTGCCGACTTCAACCTCCCGCGCCTGGGGCTGACGGCGGCGCTCAGTCCCGCCCTCGGGCAGGTGGCGTGGTACGGCCGCGGTCCGATCGAGAACTACGTCGATCGGCACAATGCCGCCTATTTCGGCGTGTACGAATGCTCGGTCGATGAGATGGAGGAGTCCTACGTGCGCCCGCAGACGATGGGCGGCCGCAGCGACGTGCGGTGGCTCACGCTCCGCTCCGACGACGGGGCCGGGCTCCGGATCACGGCGCTGGGCTACCTCGAGTTCAGTGCGCTCCACTATACGGATGCCGATCTGTGGGCCACGAAATACGCCCATGACCTGGACAACGTGCGCCGTTCGGAGGTGATCCTGAACCTCGACTGCGTGCAGCGCGGTCTGGGCAACGCCAGCTGCGGTCCGCAGCCGCGGCCGCAGTATGAGTTGCGGCGCGACTCGACCTACAGCCTTGGCTTCCGCATCGAACCGCTCCGCTGACGGGGCGCTGCCATGAAACAGAGCGGCCGGGAACTGTAAGGTTCCCGGCCGCTCTGTTTCGTATTGTGTTGTCCGGTCCGGTTTCCCGGCCGCATCAGATCTCCGAGAAGAGGTTGAACTGGTGCAGGAGCGTGTAGGCGATGAACAGGCCGATGATGATGCACAGCACGCCGAGCAGGCCGTTGAGTACGCGCGGCGAGGGCTTGCTCGGCCGCTGCGAGATGGCGACGATGTACTCCCGGAGGAAGACGTAGAGCGCCGGCACCACGCTGCAGGCCAGCAGATAGTCCTCGGGGATGCCGAAGTAGTAGACCTTCGACAGCCCGACCAGGGCCCAGTGGCCGAGGAGCATCGCCAGGATGATATTGACCCGTTCGGCGAAGGCGAGCATCAGCGCGAGGGTGAAGACCGCCACCGAGCAGGGCATCACCGGCGAGGTGATCATCGGAAACTCCCTCCCGAGAGCGAGCGAGCAGAGCGGGTAGATGAACGGCATGGCGAAGAGCAGCAGGGCGAATCCGGTGTGGTGCCCGGTGCGTTCGAGCGTGGCGTTGCGTGCCGCCAGGTCATAGATCCACATGCAGCCCATGATGGCCCAGAAGAGTGTCAGCAGGTCGTTGTATTCGCGGGGCTCGCAGTAGATGTGGTAGTAGACGAATGCAATCCAGAAGTTGAGCAGCGCCATGAAGACCTTCATGGCGTTTTTCACGGCTGTCGTGGGGCGGAAGCAGAGCAGCAGCGTGAGGACGATCCCCACGGCCACGAGCAGGATCTGCACGGGCCACGTGGCGGCGTTGTAGGCGGCGATCGTCTCCCAGAATACGGTCATATGCGGTCGGATTTGCGCCTGGTGAGCGAGAAGGCCCGGCGGTTGAAGATGAAGATGGGCAGCGTAGCTCCGGCGGCCAGCATGATGATCACGCTGAACGAGACCGTCGCGTTGAGGAAGAACTGCTGCATGTAGGCCAGCCCCTGCTGCGTATCGTCGAGCGACTGGAGGAACATCAGCAGCGAGAATACGGTCTTGTAGGCGTAGATGCCCGGCACCATGGGTAGCAGGGCGGGGATGTAGAGCACCGTCATCGGGCAGTGAATCCCCTGCCCGAGCCAGAGGCTTCCGAGCCCGATGGTGATCGAGGCGCAGAGCGAGGCCGAGGCGATGTCCACGTCGGCATAGTTCATCAGGCAGTACCGCAGGGCGTGGCCCACGGCGGCCAGCAGGGCGATGCGCGGGAAGGCGCGCATCGGCGGGTCGGAGATGGCTCCGAAGCCGATGGCGGCGATGGCGGCGAAGAAGCCGTCGAGCAGGATGTCGAGCGCGATCATAGCAGACTGTCTTTGACCATCATGAGTGTGGCGGACATCCCCACGGCGATGCAGATGATGAGCAGCAGGGCGTTGATCAGCCGGCTGCATCCGATCAGGATGTGTCCTTCGACGATGTCGATCACGCCGTTGATGAGCGGCACGCCGGGCACGAGGAACAGCACGCTCGTGGCCAGTGCCGTCTCCGACGTGCAGTCGAAGCGCAGGGCGATCGAGGCGCAGAGCGAGGCCAGGAACGACGAGATGATGAACGTCAGGAAGTGGTTCAGGCCGTGTGCCTGCATGCGCTGCTTGGCGGCGAATCCGACGAGCGTCGAGGTGAAGACGATCGACATGGCGGTCCAGTCGCCGCCGAACAGCCGGCAGAACGAGGCGTTGGCCAGTCCGACGGTGAGCAGCACGAAGATCGGGTTGTTGAGCGCCAGCGCGCGGACATAGCGGGCCGAGACCAGCAGGCTGTACTTGTCCACACTGATGGGCAGGTTTGCCTTGCCGCCGCCCGTGCCGGTGCCCATGATGCGCAGGTTGATGGACCACAGGCTAATCTGGGTGAGGATTCCGGCGAGGATCGCGGGAATCTCAAAGACGGTGGTCAAAATGCCCGTGACGGCACCCGCGATGGCGCCGGCGCACATACCGGCCAGTACGGCGAGCAGCGGGTCGACGTTGTTATTGACGATGAGCACAGCGCAGACGCAGCCGCCGAGGGCAAAGCTGCCGTCGCAGGTCATATCGGGAATGTCGAGCAGGCGGAACGTGATAAACACGCCAAGCACCATAATGCCCCAGAGGACGCCCTGCGAAACGGCGCCCTGCAATGCAATGAGCATGCTTCATACCTCCTAGGATTGGGTGGACACGTGATTCACCATAATAGCGGTAACAATGCATAAAAAAGCTGCGGACGGATGTTTTGTCTCATCCGTAACAAGCAGGGCGGACGCCGGTCTACAGCGCCCGCCCCTGTGGCTCAGATATTGAATAACGCGGCTAAAGCGCGAGCACGGGCTCTAGACGCATGCCGCGTATGGCATTACGCGTCCAGAGCGGAAAGGTCGATGCCCAGCGCCTCGGCCATCTCGTCGTTCTTGACGACGACCAGGTCCTTGCTCGAGAGGTGCTTGATAGGCATGTCTTCGGGCTTGGCCTCGCCCTTCAGAATCTTGACGGCCATCTCGCCCGCGGCGTAGCCCAGATCCTCGTAATTGATGGAGAGGGTGAACAGGCCGCCGGCCATGCACATGCCCTCCTCGCCAGTCACGAAGGGAAGCTTGTTCTCCTTGCAGATCTGGCCCACCTGCGAGGCGCCCGCGGCGATGGTGTTGTCGGTGGGGGAGTACAGCGCGTCGACCTTGCCCACGGCAGACTCGACGACGGACTGGATCTCGTTGGAGCTCGAGACGGTGAAATCGGTGTACTCCAGCCCCAGCTTGTCGAGTTCCTTCTTGGCGGCCTTGATCTGGACGTCGGAGTTGGACTCGGCGGTGCAGTAGAGCAGGCCGACCTTCTTTACGTCGGGCAGGACCTTCTGCATCATCTCGAGCTGCTCGGCGACCGGGGTGAGGTCGGAGGCGCCGGTGACGTTGGTGCCGGGCTTGTCGTTGTCCTGGACTAGGCCGGAGGCGGCGTAGTCGGTGATGGCGCAACCCACGATGGGGATATCCGCCGTGGCGCCGGCGGCAGCCTGCGCGGCGGGCGTGGCGATGGCATAAATCAGGTTGACGTTGTCGCCCACAAACTTGTCGGCAATGGACTTACACGTGGACTGGTCGTTCTGGGCGTTCTTCTGGTCGATCTTGACCTTAAGACCGCTCTCCTTGATGGCCTTGACAAAGCCGTCGTTGGCGGCATCGAGTGCGGAGTGCTCGGTGAGCTGCAGAACGCCGATGGTGTAGTCGGAACCGGCGGCAGCAGAGCCGGAACCAGAGTTGCCGCCGCATCCGGCGAGCGGGGCGAGCGCGAGCAGGCCGGCGGAGACCAGAAGGCTCCTGCGGCTGATGGTGATGTCCTTCATATCATTACCCCCAGTATAAAAATGGCTGGAAACACTGCACTGGGACAAAGTGCAAGTGGAACTATAGTAGCGCTGATGTCCATTTTTACAACAGCCTGGCGGGTTTTTTAATACAGAATCGGATGGGCGGTACGGGTAGTCGAATGGGCGGCGGAGGGTCTTATGCGGCGGAGGAGGCGTCATCCTCGTCCAGGGCGGCGAAGAGCTTCTTGCCGTCGAGCAGGCGCGTGCTGACGTTTCTCATACGGGCGATCTCGACGGTGCGCAGCGTATCGTCGGTGCCTCGGGCGTCGTAGACCGTTCCCAGCAGATACGAGATGCCATCGCGCTGCCTGATGGCAAAGGGACGGAGTGTCATCCGTGCTGCTTCGGTTTCGCCACGCGTCGTGACGCTCGAAATATCAAAACTCACCGTGGTTCCGTGGTCGATGGCCTGCTCGACGAGCTCGCACGTGTCGATGCGCTTGATGGGCGTGCGTGTTGCCTTGGTAGCCTTGCTGCCTGCGCTTGGAGCGGGTTCGGGTGTATCGAGGTAGCCGCGAACGTCGGCGCTCGCCATGGCAACTAAGTGCTGCGCCATGCTCTTGCGGATAGCGATAGGCGTGGAGCGGTTGCGCATGACCATACCGTGGAGCCGGATGATCTCTTCATCGGTGAGCGGGCGGGTAAGAAGTTTGTAGCCCACGCCGCGTTTGTACTCAATTTCGTATCCGGCATGGCGAAGCGCGGAGATGGCGGTGTAGATGCTGCGCCGCGCCGCCGAGATGGGCATGCGGGCGGGGTCGTCGGGATGGGCGAGGCGCCGGATCAACTCATCGGAAAGCATGGCCTTGTCCTCGCCGGTGTTTTCGCTTAAGAGTTGCAGGATGCGAACGGCGCGATAGGCTGCCATCGAGGCGGCGCCCCTCGTCGTGGTGTCGTAGGTTTCAACAGCGGCTTCGGTCATGGTGCCCACGTCCTTTCCGTTTTGGGTGGCGACGGTATGGAGCCTAGGACGTGGGGCTTTCCCAGGGGCGCAGGGCGCTCTGGGCGGTCGGTAGTCGTCGGCAAACGGCGGGTCGAGTTTTCAACAGCCCTGCTCAACTGACCAAAAACTTGCCAAAAGCTTGACGGATGCTGTTGAAAAAAGCGTCTCTCGACCGATGTCGAGAGACGCTTATGCGATGAGCGTTGGCGTGTGGCGACGCGAGCTAGCGTCCGACGATTAGAAGTCGGCGTTGCCCACGGTGCGCGGGTGCGGCAGGACGTCGCGGATGTTGCCCACGCCGGTCAGATACATGACCAAGCGCTCGAAGCCCAGACCGTAGCCGGCGTGCTTGCAGGAACCGTAGCGGCGCAGGTCAAGGTAGTACTTGTACTGCTCGGGATTCATGCCCAGGTCCTTGATGCGGGCCTCGAGCAGATCCAGGCGCTCCTCGCGCTGGGAGCCGCCGATAATCTCGCCGATACCGGGAACCAGGCAGTCGGCGGCGGCGACGGTCTTGCCGTCTTCGTTCATGCGCATGTAGAACGCCTTGATCTCGGCCGGGTAGTCGGTCACGAAGGTCGGGCGCTTAAAGTGCTCCTCGGTCAGGAAGCGCTCGTGCTCGGTCTGCAGGTCGATGCCCCAGCTGACGGGGTAATCAAACTGGTGGCCAGCGGCGACTGCCTGCTCCAGGATTTCGACGGCCTCGGTATAGGTGACGCGGGCAAAGTCGGAGTTGGCGACATGGTCCAGGCGCTCGAGCAGACCCTTGTCCACAAACTTGTTGAGCATATTGAGCTCGTCGGGGCAGGTGGCCATAACGTCCTTAAGGACGTACTTGAGCATGGCCTCGGCGTTGTCCATGTAGTCGTTCAGATCGGCAAAGGCCATCTCGGGCTCGATCATCCAAAACTCGGCGGCGTGGCGCGTGGTGTTGGAGTTTTCGGCGCGGAAGGTGGGGCCAAAGGTGTACACGTCGCCAAAGGCCATGGCAAAGTTCTCGGCATTGAGCTGGCCGGACACGGTGAGGCTTGCATGCTTGCCAAAGAAGTCCTGGCTCCAGTCGACCTCGCCGGACTCGGTGAGGGGCGGATTTTTGGGGTCGAGCGTGGTCACGCGGAACATCTCGCCGGCGCCCTCGCAGTCACTCGTGGTGATGATGGGGGTGTTGACGTAGACAAAGCCCTGCTCCTGGAAGAAGCGGTGGATGGCGGCAGCCGCGACAGAGCGGATGCGGAACACGGCGCGGAACAGGTTGGTGCGCGGGCGCAGGTGCTGCTGGGTGCGCAGGAACTCGACGGTTGCGCGCTTCTTCTGCAGCGGGTAATCCGGGGCGCTCGTGCCCTCGACCTCGATGGAGGTGGCAGAAAGCTCGAAAGGCTGGGGCGCATCGGGGGTCAGCTTGACGGTGCCGGTGCAAATGAGTGCGGCCGAGACGTTTTGGTGGGCGATCTCGTCGTAGTTATCGAGTGCCTCGCGGTTCATGACGACCTGCAGGTCGCGGAAGCAGCTGCCGTCGTTGAGCGTAACAAAGCCAAAGTTCTTCATGTCGCGGACGGACTTGACCCAGCCGGCGACGGTGACAGTCTGGCCGCCGAGCGACTCGGCATCGGCATAGAGCTGCGCGATTTTGGTGCGGTTCACGTATCCTCCCATAACGGTTGAATGATAGTTATCCATACAGTTCGATATTCTAGCAGCTCGGCTCATTTGGGCTATACAGATAAGGCATTGGCGGGATGGTTTTTCAAACGAAAAGCGCCCGCGGCCAAATGGTCGCGGGCGCTTGACGAGGTGCTTTTTGGCTGTGTGGCGAGGGGCCTGGCTACTTGGTCTTGGCTACCAGCAGCGGGTCGCCAAGCTTGACGAGCGGGTTGCCGCCGATAAGCGTTCCGGACTCGCCGACATGGTCGATGCTCTTAAGACGGTCGAGCTCGGAGACGATGACGGTCACGATGTCCTCGTGACCAGCGGCCTTAATGGCCTCGCGGTCGAAGCTGATGAGCGGCTGGCCTGCCTTGACCACATCGCCCATCTCGACAAAGCGGGCAAAACCCTTGCCGTTCATTTCCACGGTACCCAGGCCAACATGGATAAACACGCGAAGACCGTCCTCGGTGATCATGCCAATGGAGTGGTTGGTGACAGTGGTGGCACCGATGCGGCCGTTGGCGGGCGCATAGATGGTGCCGGTAATGGGCTCGATGCCATAGCCCTGGCCAAGCATGCCCGAGGCGATCGTCTCGTCGGGAACCTCGTCCAGGTTGACGAGCACGCCGTTAACGGGGGCATAGATGACGCCTTCGCGGGTGGCGAAGCTTGCTGCGGGCGGAACGGACGCCTCGCCGGTCGAGGTGAAGGTGGACTTAAGCGAATCGAGCAGACCCATAGTTGCCTCCAACTTAAATAGGCGCATATCGCGCGTTTGGTTTGCCGGAAACGTTTCACATGTGTTTCGCGGCTTGGTCAACGCCCCTATTCTACGCTGCTCAACGATACCTCTGAACTGGGATTATGTGATATATCAGTTGAAGGGAAACTTATTGCCGGAGTGTTTCTGCGCCACGGGTTCAAGTGGGGTACGCTTGAAGGCGAAAAACAAGGGCGCATAATTTGCGCGAAGGGAGCACATATGATTGTCGAGAACCATGCGCTGTGGGGCGAGGAGCCGACCGAGGATTATCCGGCGACGTTTACGTATTTGGGTGCCGAGCCGTTGCCCGATAAACCGAATGGCCGCCGCCCCGCGGTGATTATCTGTGGCGGAGGCGGGTTTACACATATCGCTCCGCACGAGCAGGACCCGGTGGCGTTTGCATTTTTGGATCACGGTTACCAGGCCTTTGTGCTCAACTATGTCACGAGCTCTACGGGTGACGTGAGCTTTCCGCACCCCCAGGCAGATCTTGCCAAGATGGTCGCCACGGTGCGCGCCAACGCCGACGAGTGGCATGTCGATCCTAAGCGCGTGTGCGTCGTGGGATTCTCGGCGGGCGGCATGATCTGTGCCTCGCTGGCAACACAGTGGAAGACCGGCCCCTTTGCGGCACTTGCCGGGGCGCGTCCGGACGACATTCGTCCCGATGCCGTGGTGCTGGGCTATCCATTGCTCGACTTTGCCTATGTGCGCGACATGCAGACGCGCGATCCGCGCATTGACTTGCGCGTGCCCAAGACGGGCGGCAAGACGGGACGCGATTTGCTCAACGACTACCTGTCGATGGTGACGGGCGGCGAGGCAACTGACGAGCATCTGGCCGATATCTGCCCCACCACGCATGTTTCGCGTCAGATGCCACCGACCTTTGTGTGGGGCGTGTCCGACGACAAGACGGCGCCGATCGCGCAGGTCTACCCGTTTGCGCAGCGCATGGCCGAGGAGGGCGTTGCATGCGAGATGCACGTCTTCGACCAGGGTGGTCACGGCCTTTCGCTCGGCAACGCCAACACCGCGGTCGACAACGAGGACAAGCAGGTGGCAGTCCGTCCCTGGATCCGCCTGGCCTTCCGCTTTCTGGAGCGCCATCTGTAAGAGGACGGGCATCCCAACCCTTCAATAACTTGCGGTGAAATAGTTTCGATCTGGGGCATCAACCAGCCCATCCAGGAACTATTCCACCGCAACTTCGTTTTTGATGCCCCGCCCGGAAACTGCGCCCCAGTTTTGCCTTTCAAGGTGGGACGCAGTTTCCCATAGGGCCTCGACTGGGAAAGCGCGTCCCGTTTCGAGCGGGGATTCCGGGATGCATTTTCCGTAAGAGGCCTGTTTGGGAAACCATATCCCGTTTCGAGCCGGAATTCTGGGATGTAGTTTCCCCGAGAGGCCTCATCGGGAAACTATGGCCCTGAACTCTCCTGCCTGTCCCCATTGCGCCAATTTGCTGATTGAACATCGTTGCATGTTCGCGCTATCATGCATGGTTAAAATTGGTTAGCCATGGCAAACGGTTAGCCATGGTAAACAAAATGCAACGCCCTGTGGGCGCCGGGGGAGGAACACGGACGTGAAGCTCGATACGCTCGAGATTGGAAAGGACGCCGTTGTCGCATCGGTGACATCGGACGACCAGGCACTCCGACAACATATTTTGGACATGGGCCTAACACCGGGCACCGAAGTCACCATGATGAAGTACGCCCCCATGGGCGACCCGCTCGAGATTCGCCTGCGTGGCTACGAGTTGACGCTGCGCAAGGACGATGCCGCACGGATTGAGCTCGTGGGTGTTCACGACACAGATACGGGTCCGCGCGCTAACGCCGCAATCGGCACGACGGAGCACCCGGCACTCGGCGAGGGGACGTATTCGCCCCGTGCGGCAAAAACGGCCGTGCCCGAGGGCGCACCGCTTCATTTTGCCCTCGCCGGCAACCAAAACTGCGGTAAGACCACGCTGTTTAACCAGCTGACAGGCTCCAATCAGCATGTCGGTAACTTTCCCGGCGTGACGGTCGACCGCAAGGATGGCACTATTCGTAACCACCCCGAGGCGAGCGTTACCGACCTGCCTGGCATCTATTCGCTGTCGCCGTACACGGGCGAGGAGATCGTGAGCCGTCAATTCATCCTTGACGAAAACCCCGACGCCATCATCGACATCATCGACGCCACCAACATCGAGCGCAATCTGTACCTAACGCTGCAGCTTATGGAGCTCGATCGCCCCATGGTTATCGCGCTCAACATGATGGACGAGGTGACGACCAACGGCGGTGCCATTGACGTCAACCTGCTCGAGAGTCTGCTGGGCGTGCCAGTCGTTCCCATTAGCGCCGCGCGCAACGAGGGCATCGGCGAGCTGGTGGACCATGCCCTGCATGTGGCGCGTTTCCGCGAGCGCCCCGGCCGCCTGGACTTCTGCGCACCCGATGGCCCAGACGGCGGTGCACTGCATCGCTGCATCCACGGCATTGCCAACCTTATCGAGGACCATGCCGCGACGGCGCACATTCCCGTGCGTTTTGCGGCGACCAAGCTAGTTGAGGGCGACGAGCTGGTAACCGAGACGCTTCACCTGGACCGTAACGAGCTTGATGCCATCGAGCACATCATTACCCAGATGGAGGGCGAGGCCGGCACCGACCGCCTTTCCGCGCTGGCCGATATGCGCTTTAGCTTTATCGGCGACGTGTGCGGGCGCTGCGTCGTCAAGCCGCACGAGAGCCGCGAGCACGTGCGCTCCGTCAAGATTGACCGCATCCTGACGGGTCGCTACACGGCCATTCCGGCGTTCTTGGTGATCATGGGCCTCGTCTTTTGGCTGACATTTGGCGTGATCGGCGCGGCGTTGCAGGGACTCATGGAGGACGGCATCGCTGCCATCATCGCCTCGGCCGATGCGGGTCTCAAGGCGTTCGGCACCAACGACGTGGTGCGTTCACTGGCTGTCGACGGCGTGCTTACGGGTGTGGGCAGCGTGCTGACCTTCCTGCCGATTATTGTCGTGCTCTTCTTGTTCCTCTCCATTCTGGAGGACTCGGGCTACATGGCGCGCGTCGCCTTTGTCATGGATAAGGTGTTGCGTCGCTTTGGCCTGTCGGGCCGCAGCTTTGTGCCCATGCTCGTCGGTTTTGGCTGCACCGTGCCGGCTATCATGTCGACCCGTACACTCCCATCCGAGCACGACCGCAAGATGACGGTCATGCTCACGCCGTTCATGAGCTGCTCGGCCAAGTTGCCGGTCTACGGTCTGCTGTGCGGGGCGTTTTTCCCACAGGCAACGGTTCCCGCCATGGTCTCGCTCTATCTGATTGGCATTGCGGTTGGCTGTATCGCGGCTTTGGTGCTCAACCGCACGGCATTTAAGGGCGACCCAGTGCCGTTTATCATGGAGCTCCCCAACTACCGCCTGCCGAGCGTCAAGACGACGGTGATGCTGGCATGGGATAAGGCCAAGGATTTTATTACCAAGGCCTTTACCATTATCTTTGCCGCTACGGTGGTCATCTGGTTCCTTCAGACGTTCGATATCCGCTTTAATGTGGTCGCCGATCAGTCGCAAAGCCTGCTTGCGGGCCTCGGCAGCATCATCGCGCCGGCGCTGGCGCCGCTTGGCTTTGGCGATTGGCGCGCATCCACGGCGCTCGTCACCGGACTTATCGCCAAGGAGAGTGTCATCTCGACCCTCACCGTGCTTTTGGGCGCGACCTCACCCGCGGCACTGTCGACCATGTTTTCGCCGTTTACCGCTTACGTGTTCCTGGTCTTTACGTTGCTGTACCCGCCCTGCGTGGCGGCCATCGGCGCCGTCAGGAGCGAGTTGGGCGCGCGCTATGCCGTTGCCGTGTTCGCGTTTCAAGTGACGGTCGCCTGGATCGTGGCGTTTGTCGTGCATTCGGCGGGCATATTGCTGGGGTTGGCTTAGTTATTTATTGACGGCGCAACCTCTGTGTATCGAATTGTTTCGGTCCCGTGTCCGTTACTGACGGATGTGGGACCGTTGCTATATAATCGCCTCCGCTCAAAATGATTGGAGATGTTATATATGAGTCAGGCAAGGCAAGACGGCATCACGCTCAGGCAGTGGCTCCCACTCGTCGGGCTCACCTGCTGTGCGTTCGTGTTCAACACGTCGGAGTTTATGCCCATCGGCCTTTTGACTGATATCGCCGCGTCGTTCTCGCTTACCGAGGCCCAAGCTGGCATCATGATCTCGGTCTATGCCTGGGGCGTCATGCTGCTGTCGTTGCCGCTCATGGTGTTTGCCTCGCGCTTCGAGTTCAAGCGGATGCTGCTGGGCGTGCTTGCCGTGTTCTCGCTCGGCCAGTTCCTGTCCGCCGTGGCGCCCACCTATCCCATCTTGGTCTGCGCGCGCCTGGTGGTCGCTTGCGCGCATGCCGTGTTCTGGTCGGTCGCTTCGATTATGGCCTCGCGCCTGGTCGACACGCGCCATGGGGCGCTCGCCATCAGCATGATCGCCACTGGCTCGTCCATCGCGCAGATCTTTGGCCTGCCCCTCGGTCGCGCCATTGGCTTGGCCGTGGGCTGGCGCATGACGTTTGCCGTGGTCGGGGGCCTCTCGGCCATCGCGGCCGTCTACCAGGCAGCGGTGTTCCCGGCCATGCCGGCGGGTAAGCGCTTTACCGTCAAGCAACTGCCCGAGCTGCTCAAGAACCCGCTCCTCATCGCGCTCTACGCAGTCACGGTCTTCATGGCGACCGGCTATTACGCAAGCTACAGCTATATCGAGCCCTTCCTGGCGCAGGTCGCGCACGTCGATGCGGGCGCCATTACCATGACGCTGACGGCGTTTGGCTGCTCTGGTTTGCTCGGAAGCTGGCTGTTTGGCCGCCTGTTCGATGGGCATCGCTTCCCGTTCTTGGCTATCACGCTCTCCGGCGTGCCGGTGGCCCTGCTGCTCATGGGGCCGGCCGCATCGTCGCTCGTGACAGTGCTTGCCGTCTGCGCACTGTGGGGTTGCTGCGCCACGGCCTTTAACGTGGCGTTTCAGGCCGAGCTCATCAAGCACACGCCGGCAGATTCGTCGGCCGTTGCCATGTCGATCTTCTCGGGCCTGTTCAACCTCGGTATCGGCACGGGTACCGCGATCGGCGGAGCCGTGGTTTCGGGTCCCGGTATCGCCTGGATCGGCTTCGCGGGCGGTGCGATCGCTGCCGTGGGCGTCATCCTCGCTATCACGGTGATGTTCCCGGCCATTCGTCGCGCAAAGCCTGTCGCCTAATCACGTTTCCTCATCAGTTGCGGTGGAATAGTTCCTGTTTAAGGCCTCTGAAGGCCCAAGCAGGAACTATTCCACCGCAACTTATTTTGGGGAAGAGGATACAAGCTGGGCATACGATACAAGCTGGGCATACAATGGATGTCGTTGTGTTGAGCTTACCGGGAGGCTGTTATGTGGGCATACGAGACGACGTTCTATCAGATCTATCCGCTGGGCTTTTGCGGGGCTCCGCGCGAAAACGCCGCGCCCGTTGCCGAGGATGAGCTCGCCCAGGCTGCCAACGCCGCGCCCAACCCCGATGCTCCTATCATGAAGGTCGCCCAATGGGCCGACTACATGCAGGAACTCGGCGTTGGCGCTGTGCTGATCAACCCACCGCTCGAATCTGATAGCCACGGCTACGATACACGCAGCCTGCGCCATATCGACCGTCGCCTGGGTGGGGACGCCGACTTTGCCGCCGTATGCGACACGCTGCATGCCCATGGCATCCGCGTGGTGCTCGATGCCGTCTTCAACCACGTCGGCCGCGGTTTTTGGGCCTTCCGCGATGTGCAGGAGCGCAAGTGGGACTCGCCGTACAAGGACTGGTTCCACATTAGCTTTGACGGCGATTCCTGCTATGGCGATGGCTTTTGGTACGAGGGCTGGGAAGGCCATTTTGAGCTTGTGAAGCTCAACCTGCAAAATCCCGCTGTGGTCGATTACCTGCTCGAGTCCGTGCGCCGCTGGGCCGAGGTCTTTGGCGTCGACGGCCTGCGCCTGGACGTCGCGTACTGCCTGGATCTGGGCTTTTTGGCGGAGCTGCGCGGCTTGGCAAACAGCATCAAGCCGGAGTTTGTGCTGGTGGGTGAGACGCTGCACGGCGACTACAACCAGATCGTCAACGACGAGATGCTCGACTCCTGCACCAACTACGAGTGCTACAAGGGCCTGTACTCTAGCTTTAACTCGGTCAACATGTTCGAGATCGCGCACTCGCTGCACCGTCAGTTTGGCGGCGACCCCTGGTGCATCTACCGTGGCAAGCACCTGCTGTCGTTTGTCGACAACCACGACGTGCCGCGCCTGGCAAGCATCCTTACCGACAAGTTCTGCCTGCGTCCCGCCTACGGCATGCTCTTTGGCATGCCGGGCATCCCGTGCGTCTACTACGGCAGGGAGAGGGGTATTGCCGGCGAACA
>URTD01000024.1 GCA_900550735.1 uncultured Collinsella sp. | reverse complement strand
CGAGACGTCCTTGAGCGCCTCGAAGACTTTACCGTCGTTGCCGACGTAGGTCTGCGTGATGTGTTCGAGTTTGATCATGAGGGCATCAATGGAAGTGATATAAGCGAAATGTCTGAAAACACAAATTGCCAGCAGACTTCGCGTCAGTTTGTTGTAGGAGAGTCTATCGATTGGAGTGTGCTGCTTGGGGCTGAATAAGGTACCTATTCAAGAGCTTCCTGAGGTATTACCTCGCACCTTGAGAAAAAGACGGCAGAAAGCAGCCCCGATCGCTTATAGGGTGTCCAGAAAACTCGCTTCAAGCGCTTAATAATAAAAAAAGCCCGACCGCATCCCAAACTCCCGGAGACTAGCTCTGGGAGGTCCTGATCTGACGCAAAGTCGACCTATTTATTCTTCCTAATCCATTGTTTTTATTTAATAAAAACTTGACAAGTCTTTGCTTTATCTTTATCATAGTCTATAGTTATTTAATATAGACAACATCATGCCATTTTCGCCAAAACCTTGGTCTTTCTCTACGTACACGGATGCCGATGGGCGTACCTATGTCTACGGCTATCGCAATCGCTGGGATCCGGAAAAGAAACAGTCACGCATTGAGAAACGATGCCATGTCGGGCGTTTGGATCCGCAAACTGGGCAGGTCCATCTCGGGCGCAAATTCCTCGCGAATAACCCGGAATACGCCGGCAAGTTTTGGCTTTACGACAATAATCAGCTTATTGAACAAGAGCCGTTCGAGCAGCCGGATACGGACAACGAACCGCAGCCGTCTTGGCGCGGGGAAGATGTCGAACTGGGGTTGACTTGGGCAGCCTGGCAATTCGCTGTGGACCATGGCTTGCTCGAGGACTTACAGGAGACTTTTGGCGAAGATACGGGTACGGAACTGCTTCGCTTTGCCATCTATCGCCTCTGCGGGGAAGACAGCGGCATGATGAATTACGCGGATTGGCTGGCTTTGGTCTGGCTGCCGCAAGCCCAGCCTTTATCGAGCCAGCGCATTAGTGAGCAGCTCGCGGTGGTTGACCAGAGCCTGATGGACCGGTACTTCAAGCGTCGACACGACCGACTGCTAAAAGCACGACAAAAGGTCTCAGCTGCCGACATCCCGCAGTTTTTGGCTTTGGATTCCACCAGCATCAGCACTTACTCAGAGACCATCGCCTCGGCTGCCTATGGCCATGCCAGACAGGATCCTCATCTGCGGCAAGTGAATCTGTCTTTAGGGGTGGATTACGAGACGGGAGATGTCTGCTATGCCTACGAAAGCGAAGGCTCGACTAACGATAAGCAGCTCTATCTGGCTATTGTGCAGCGCATGATCGACCATCAATTTGATCTCTCCAACACCGTGCTGGTGACGGATCGCGGTTATCACAGCTTGATGAACATGCAAAAACTCGTCAACCTGGAACTGAAATTCGTCCAAGGTGTAACTCGAGCTGAAGACTCTGTTCGGCGGCTCTTTGATCAGCACCGCGTTTCCCTTGACGATCCTGCTTTTACCGATGGCCGCTTAGAAGTGGCGGCGTACACCACGACAGAAATGTGGCAGGAAGACGGTGCAGCCGGACGCCAGCACATTCACAACACACTGCATTTGTATCAGGATGGGTGTCTGCGGGCCGAGCAGAAACGAGTCTTTCTAAAGAATCTCGATGAAACGATTGACCGTCTCAACCAAGGGAAAAAAGTGGATTCGGAGCAGCTCAGAGAAATGCATCGGTACCTGGTCAAAAAGGAGCCTCAGCACTGGATGCGCAATGCCGCGGCAGTGGCAGATGCGTGCCGCTACATGGGCAACTTTGTGATCCGCACGAACGTCGTTCAGGATCCTTTTATCGCTCTGAGCATTTATCGGGCCCGCAACATTGTCGAACAGAGCTTCCAGCAGTTTAAGAATCAAACTGCTGGAGATCGTCTCTACGCGACCTCAAGCACCTATATGGGCAAGCTGTTTGTCCAGGTATTGGCCCAGTCACTGCGCCTGATGATGCGTATGGCATGTCGGCGCAACGAAACGGCAACGAACCGTTTGCCCAATAATTCTTTGACGAAGGCCTTTATGCAGCTGCGTTATCTGAAGGCCAATAAACCAACTGATCGCAACGCTTGGAAAACAAAAGAGATCCCGAAGAAAATCCGAGATCTCTTTGCCCTGTTAGGTTTGCCCTTGCCACCGCGGGTGTTCCGGGACTAGGTGCATCCCCGGGAGTTTGGGCCGCATGGCGGACGGGCTTTCTATGAATTGGTGGGAACGCAGGGATTCGAACCCTGGACCGACGGATTAAGAGTCCGCTGCTCTACCAACTGAGCTACGTTCCCAAATTCATTTCGAACACTCTTGGTGGGTCGTGCGGGATTCGAACCCACGACCAACGGATTAAAAGTCCGCTGCTCTACCAGCTGAGCTAACGACCCGCTGCGGTGTGCTCAATGGCATTTGCATTGGAGCGTTCGTTTGAGGAGAAGGATTTTGCCTGAGTCCTTAAAGCTTGTCAAGCTTCAATTTGAGACGGTTGCCCATTTTTATGTTCAGCATGATTGTCAAACAATGCCCCGATAGGAACCTATTTATTAGAAATGTTAGGGTAACCACTAACAAATGAGACCATTGCATCTGCAGTGAATGAATGCTATTGTTCCATCAACGCAGATGAACTGCATAATAATTTTCCTAAATAATCAATGTACTAATGGATCATATTTGCCAGAAGGTGCAAAAAATGATCCTGATCAGAAAAATCGATCAAAATTCTACATTTGATAGATATTTACTGGTTCAGGTACATCCACATTTTGAAGAAGAGACACGGATATGGCCGCCAAGACTACGCGCAAGGATCCCGTTGAACGCAAAGAAGGCGATGAGCGCAAAAAAGCATTGAACGCCGCGCTTGCGAGCATTGAAAAGCAGTTTGGCAAAGGCGCGATCATGCGCATGGCCGACGGCGTAGAACAACAGAACATTGAGGTCGTTTCTACCGGTTCGCTTGGTCTTGATCTCGCGCTTGGGGTGGGTGGACTGCCGCGCGGCCGTATTGTTGAAATATATGGCCCAGAGTCTTCCGGTAAGACGACGCTTTCGCTCGAGATCTTGGCCGAGGCCCAGGCAATGGGTGGCGTTGTGGCATTTATCGATGCCGAGCACGCGCTCGATCCCACGTATGCCGCGCGCATCGGCGTGGATATCGACGAGGTACTCATTTCCCAGCCCGATACGGGTGAGCAGGCGCTCGAGATTGTTGACATGCTTGTGCGTTCTGGTGCCATCGATGCCATCGTTGTCGACTCCGTCGCCGCGCTGACCCCGCGTGCCGAGATCGAGGGAGAAATTGGCGACACTACGGTCGGTCTTCAGGCTCGCCTGATGAGCCAGGCGCTCCGCAAGCTCGCCGGCTCGCTGTCCAAGTCCAACACGACGTGCATCTTCATTAACCAGCTGCGTGAGAAGATCGGCGTCATGTTCGGCAACCCCGAGACCACGACGGGCGGCCGCGCCCTTAAGTTCTTCTCTTCGGTGCGTATCGACATTCGCCGTATCGACAGCATTAAGCTTAAGGACGAGGTTATCGGTAACCGCGTGCGCGCCAAGGTCGTTAAGAACAAGGTGGCAGCTCCGTTCCGTTCTGCTGAGTTCGACATCATGTACGGTACGGGCATCTCTAAGGAGGGCTCAATTCTGGACATGGCTGTCGAGTGCGGCATCTGTAAGAAGATGGGCTCCTGGTTTGCCTATGGCGAGGACAAGCTCGGCAACGGTCGCGAGGCCGCCAAGGCTTTCCTGCGCGAACACCCCGATTGCGCCGACGAGATTGAGCATAAGGTTCGCCTTGCCTGCGGACTTGAATTTGATGACGATGCTCCGTCCGAGGTCGAGCTGACCGATCAGCCTGCGCCTGAGGAGTTTGATGAGCTTTACGCCATCGATGGTTCCGCTATGCTCGATGATGACGACGAGTAGCGGTTACGCTCATGTCGTATACGGTGACCGAGGCCACGGTCGTCTTTCCCGATAAAAAGGCGGCCTCCTCGTTCTCGAGCGGGTATGCGTCCAAAAAGCCTTGCGCACATATCGATTGTGAGCTTGAAGACGGTTTTGAGCGGTCCATTTGGATTCCCGTGCGGGTCGCGCGCCTGTATGTCAAAAACCGCCCCGATCTTCCCTGTGATTGGGACAACTTTCGTGAGGCGGTGCAGATCATCGAGCGTAAATGTGCACTTACCATGGTGACCGAGATGTTATCGCGCCGCGACCATGCGACGGGTGAGGTCCGTGACAAGCTGGCTCGCTACGGTTTTCACCAGCCCGCGATCGATTTCGCCGTCGAGCGCGCCACCGAGTATCGCTTTTTAGACGAGAACCGCTTTTGCTCGTACTTTATCGAGGAACGCAAGCGGCGTGGTTGGGGACAGCGTAAAATCGAGACCGAGCTCAAGCGCCGTCATGTCGTGCTCGATGACATTCCCGGTTATCCCGAGGATTATTTTGCCGTCGAAGACGATTTGGCGCGTGCGTCAGCCCTGCTCGCCAAGCGGCGTGTTCCAGAGACGCGCGGATTCGAAAAACTGGTTCGGTTTTTGATGGGCAAGGGCTTCTCGTATCACATCGCCGCCGATGCCGTTAAGGCACGTCTAGATGCCGAACGCGAGGAATGTGCGGTTTAGGCGTATGCGTTATGTGGCCCTGCCGTTCACCGCGTTTTAGCCGCCGTGCCGGGGCCATTTATTTGACAGTTGTTGTGGTTCAACGTACGATAAACACTGTCATTTGCTTTGTGATATGTGCTCATCTGTGATGAGTTTGTTTATATGTTTATCTGTATCCGACCCGCATAAGCTGCGCCCATATTACTCAAATGTCGCGAGCCGTTCGTAAGGACGGTTCGCTTTGTTGTGTAACGATTCCATAAAAAGGAGTGAGCATGCCTATCATCGCAGCGCTCGTTGGCATCGTTTTGGGTGCCATCGCCGCCATTGCCTACATGCGCACCGCCAAGCAGGGTAGTCTTCACGAGGCCGACGAAAAGATTCAGTCGGCACACGCACAGGCTGAGTCCCTGATCGGTGATGCAAAGCGTCAGGCCGAGACCCTCAAAAAAGAGGCTCTGCTTGAGGCTAAAGAGGAAATCATCAAGAACAAGCAGGCCGCCGAGGCCGAGGACAAGCAGCGTAAGAACGAGATTCGTACGCTCGAGAACCGCGTGATGCAGCGCGAGGAATCCCTCGATCGCCGCGTCGAGTCGCAACGACGCTCTCGACAAGCGCGAGCATCAGCTGTCCAGCCAGGCCGGTCAGGTCGAGAAGCGCTCCCGTGAGCTCGAGGAGCTCTGCGCAAAGCAGACCTCCGAGCTCGAGCGTATTGCCGACCTTACCCGCGAGGACGCCCACAAGGAACTCCTCGATAAGGTTCGCGGCGAGGTCACCCACGAGGCCGCCACGATCATTCGCGAGTCCGAGCAGCAGGTTCGCGCCGAGTGCCACAAGACCGCCCAGGAGATTCTGTCCCTGGCGATTCAGCGCTGCGCTGCCGACCACACTGCCGAGGTCACCGTTACCTCCGTGCACATTCCCTCCGATGACCTCAAGGGCCGTATCATCGGTCGCGAGGGTCGCAACATCCGGACCTTCGAGCAGGTTTCCGGCGTTAACCTCGTTATCGACGACACGCCCGAGACCGTCGTTCTTTCGAGCTTCGACCCGGTCCGTCGTGAGACCGCCCGTGTCGCCCTCGAGAACCTCATCGCCGACGGCCGCATTCACCCTGCCCGCATCGAGGAGATGTATCACAAGGCTGCCGACCTGGTTCAGCAGCGCGTGCGTGAGGCTGGCGAGCAGGCTGCCTTTGATACCGGTATCCACGACCTGCACCCCGAGATCGTCAAGACCCTTGGTGCCCTGCGCTACCGTACCTCGTTTGGTCAGAATGTGCTTCAGCACTCCCTCGAGGTCTCTGATCTGTGCGGCGTGATGGCTTCCGAGCTTGGCCTGGACGTTGTGACCGCTAAGCGCGCCGGCCTGCTGCACGACCTGGGCAAGGCAATCGACCACGACGTCGAGGGCCCGCATGCCGTCATCGGCGCCGAGCTTGCCCGCCGTTATGGCGAGAAGCCCGTTATCGTTCACGCTATCGAGGCTCACCATGCCGATGTCGACCCCAACACGGTGCTCGATGTCCTGGTACAGGCCGCCGATGCCGTCTCCGCCTCTCGCCCCGGTGCCCGTCGCGAGTCTGCCGAGAACTACATCAAGCGTCTTGAGAAGCTCGAGGAGATTGCCAACTCCCATGAAGGCGTCGAGCGTACCTATGCCATGCAGGCTGGTCGCGAGGTCCACGTCATGGTTCAGCCGGACAAGATCTCCGATGCTCAGTCCACGGTCCTGGCTCACGATATCGCCCATCAGATCGAGGAAGAGATGGAGTATCCCGGTCAGGTGCGCGTCGTCGTGATTCGCGAGAGCCGCGCTGTCGATATCGCTAAATAACATGAGCGACGCGAACGAGCTCATCTCATTTATCGCGTCGATGTCGGGGGAGGGCAACCTTCGCGTCGAGGAGAACCTTGGCGAGGGGTATGTCCGCCTCCGCGTTTCGGAGGCCGAGCGGCGCCAGGCAAAACACGACATTCAGCATGTCGAGGATATCGTCATCGAAATGCTCCGTAATGCTCGCGATGCCGGCGCTGACAAGGTCTATCTCGCCACGACCAAGGAAGATGGCGTCCGCACGCTTGTCTTTCTGGATAACGGTTCGGGCGTTCCGCAGGATATGCAAGAGCGAATCTTCGATGCCCGCGTTACCTCCAAGCTCGAGAGCATGAAGATGGACCGTTGGGGCGTTCACGGTCGTGGCATGGCATTGTTTTCGATCAAGCAGAACACCGACGAGGCCCGTGTGGTCACGTCCGGCGTCGATCTTGGTTCAGCCTTTAAGGTGAGCGTTGCAGCCGACCGCCTCAGTGAGCGTGCCGATCAGTCCAGCTGGCCC
The DNA here is from genome assembly GCA_900550735.1 of uncultured Collinsella sp. Classification (GTDB taxonomy): domain Bacteria; phylum Actinomycetota; class Coriobacteriia; order Coriobacteriales; family Coriobacteriaceae; genus Collinsella. The sequence goes on along the minus strand of URTD01000024.1, from coordinate 8,298 downwards.
CAGGCCGTCAAGGATGAGGACGGACGTTATGTCTGTGCTCGCGGCCCGCATAATATTATTCGCGCTGCCTGTGAGTTTGCGCTCGAGGAGCTGCGTGGTTGCGATGTCTATCTTGGTTCTCCGTCTGAGATTGCCGCGACCCTTTATGCTCAGGCGTCAAGTCGGCTCGATACGTCTCGTCTCCTGTTTATTGATGACGAGAGCGAGCTTCCGGTTGTCGATCGTTTAGGCCTTGCCTCTGATGCCGAGGACTTTATCCGTATCTGCTCGGGTTTGGGTCTTGGGATGTCCGAGCGCACGGCACATCGCATTTTGGCAGGGCAGATTAAGCCCGTTCGCGGTGTGACCGCGCGTCTGCTGCGCGAGCGTGATTCGTCCTCGCATGCGCCGGCTCCTGTCGATCTCGCGAAGGATCGTCGCGGGCTACGTATTGCCAAGGATGACATGGCACAGTTTTCGCGTGCTGTGGAGCGGGACTTTAATGACCTTGCCGCCAGGTACTATCTCAACCTTTGCGGCGACCCAAAGATTCGTGTTTCGCGTGATCGAATCACTGTGACCTTCGATCTTGCCAAAGAGGAATAGTGCCTTTACCGAGTCCTCTCGGTACGATACAGTTATTGCAGTTAAAACGTACTTTTAAACGCAGGAGTTTCTTCATGGATTGCCTGAAGGTATCAAGCAAATCATCGCCCGCGTCCGTTGCCGGCGCCATCGCCGGCATGGTCAAGGATGGTGTACCCGTCAACATCCAGTGTGTCGGCGCCGGTGCTGTCAACCAGGCCATTAAGGCCGTTGCCATCGCGCGCGGTTTTTTGATCCCAACCGGTTTTGATATTTCCTGCGCGCCCGTGTTCTCCGACATTCTCATTAACGGGGAGTCGCGCACGGCCATCCGCCTTTCTATCTACGTTCACCAGATCAATCGAGCTGCTATGGATAACGTCGTCATGGATGATGTTAAGCCTGTGGCATAGCTTCTGCTAGCCTCGTTTCGCTCCCCAACGTTAGGACTTATGCACATGGATCAGCGTTCCGTACGCGATATTCTTGCCGGTAAAACCTACTTTATCCGCACCTTTGGCTGCCAGATGAATCAGCACGACTCTGAGCGCGTGAGCGGTCTGCTCGATTCGTATGGTTGCCTCATGGCGCTCGATCTTGAGCATGCCGATATCGTTGTCTTCATGACATGCTGCGTGCGCGAGGCCGCCGATACTCGCCTGTACGGTCAGTGCAATTCCTGCAAAAGCCTGCCGCCTTCGCCTTCGGGCAAGCGTGTGGTTGCCGTGGGCGGCTGCATCGCGCAGCGTGATGGCGAGGGACTGCTCACCAACGTCGATAACGTCAATGTCATCTTTGGCACGCATTCTATCGCACATGTGGCCGAGCTCATTGCCGAGGCGTTCCTTGACGGCAAGCGTCATATCCGCACCAATGAGCATGAGGATACGGATGCCATGAGCATGCCGTGGCATCGAGAGACCCAGTATCACGCTTGGGTGCCCATCATGACGGGCTGCAATAATTTCTGCACCTATTGCATCGTGCCGTACGTGCGCGGTCGCGAAAAGAGCCGCCCCTTCGAGGAGATTGTCGACGAGGTGACCGGTTTGGTGCGCCAGGGCGTGCGTGAGATTACGCTGCTGGGCCAAAACGTTAACTCATATGGTCGCGATCTGTTTGGCAAGCCGCGTTTTGCCGATCTGCTGCGTGCCGTGGGCGATACGGGTGTGGAGCGCATCTTCTTTACGTCTTCGCATCCCAAGGACCTGTTGCCCGAGACCATCGACGCCATGGCCGAGACGCCTGCCGTTATGCCGCAGCTGCACTTGGCCGTCCAGTCAGGTTCGACGCGGATCCTCAAAGAGATGAATCGCCGTTATACACGTGAGGACTATTTGGGCCTGGTCGATCGCATTCGCAACCGTATGCCCGATATCGCGCTCTCGACCGACATTATCGTTGGCTTCCCAGGCGAGACTGAAGAAGACTTTGAGCAGACGCTCTCGCTTGCCGAGACGGTCCGCTATGCCCAGGCCTATACCTTCATCTACTCCAAGCGCGCTGGTACCCCGGCCGCCGAGATTGATGATCCCACACCGCACGAGGTCATCCTTGAGCGCTTTAACCGTCTGGTCAAGGTTATCGAGACGACAGCGCACGAGTACAACCAGGGTGAGCTCCATACCGTGGTGCCTGCGCTCATTGAGGGTACGAGTAAAAAGAACGATGCGGTGCTGCTGGGCAAGAGCCCCAAGAATCAGACCGTTCATGCGCCCATTCCCGAGGGATATAGCATCGACCAGCTTGTCGGTAAGATCGTTGATGTTGACGTCGACGTTGCTAAGACGTGGTATTTGTCAGGCTCCGTTGTGGGTGAGCCGCGCTAATGATTTCTCCCGGGGCAGGTCTTTCCGCCGTTGCGATCGTCGGTCCGACGGCGGTTGGTAAAAGTGACGTCGCTGACCGTTTGGCCGCTCGCCTTTCGTCTGAAGTGCTGTCGTGCGATGCGATGCAAATCTATCGCGGTATGGATATCGGCACCGCAAAGATGACGCCCGATGAGTGTACGGCGCCTCTGCGTCTCGTTGACATCGTAGAGCCGGGCGTCGCGTACTCTGCGGCGCTTTACCAGGCAGACGCTCGCGCGCATGTTGAGCGCCTGCTCGGGTCTGGACGTCTTCCGGTGTTTTGCGGGGGTACGGGCCTGTATCTCAAGGCCGCCCTCGATGAGATGGATTTTCCCTCGGGAGAACTTGAGGACGATCGCCGTGCGGGTTATCAGGAACTTGCCGAGCGCATTGGTGAGGAAGCGCTGCATAAGCTGCTTGCCGAGCGCGATCCTGAGTCTGCCGCGGTCATTCATCCTCATAATGTGCGCCGCGTGATTCGTGCGCTCGAAATGCATGATGACGGCGTTTCCTACGCACAGCAAAAGTCGCAGTTTAGTGTTCCATGTGAGCATTATCATGCCTTGTGGTTTGGCTTGACACGCAATCGTGAGCTGCTTTACGAGCGCATTAACCTGCGCGTTGACCTCATGTTTGAGCAGGGTCTTGTTGATGAGGTCCGTGGCCTTATGGACCAGGGGCTTGAAGATGCGCTCACTTCGATGCAGGCGATTGGCTACAAAGAAATCATTGATGCTTTTAACGGTGTGATGACTATGGATGAGACTCGTGAACTCATTAAGATGCGTTCGCGTCGCTATGCCAAGCGTCAGCTTTCGTGGTTTAAGCGCGACGATCGTATTGTGTGGTTCGATATGGACGAATATACGGTCGATGAGGTCGTTGAGGATATCTTGCATCGCATCGAGGCTGCCTGATGGCCCGGTTTCCCCTCGTTCCCACAGCACCCGAGCCTGAGCGTGCCATTCTTGTCGGCGTCGAGTGGCGCGACAATGCGTGGCCGCTCGATCGCTCGCTCGATGAGCTTGAGCGCCTGGCGCACACGGCTGGCGCCCGGTGTGTTGCTCGTTTGTCGCAGCGACTGGTTAAACCCTATCCTAAATCGTTTATCGGTTCCGGCAAGGTTGAAGAGCTGTGCGGCTTAGTGCATCGCATGGATGCCGATGTCGTTATTTTTGACGACGATCTGACGCCTTCACAGCAGTCCTATCTGGAGAAGGCCGTGGGCGAACCGGTTAAGATCATCGATCGCACGGCGCTCATTCTTGATATTTTCGGCCTGCATGCCCAGACGCGCGAGGGTCGTCTACAGGTGCAGCTGGCGCAGCTTCAATATCTGTTGCCTCGTCTGCGTGGCATGTGGAGCCATCTTGCCAAGGAGCAGACGCGCGGCGGCATCGGTTCGCGCTTTGGCCAGGGTGAAAGCCAGCTCGAGGTTGACCGTCGCTTGATTCGCAATAAGATTGCCGCGCTTCGTCGTGAGCTCAAGCAGGTTGAACAGCATCGCGATGTCCAGTCCAAGAGCCGCATTGAGTCACCGGCGTTTCGCGTCGCGTTAGCCGGTTATACCAATGCCGGTAAATCGACGTTGCTCAATCGCCTGACCGGCTCTACGGTACTTTCGCAGGACAAGCTGTTTGCTACGCTCGACCCGACGACGCGTTCGTATCGCCTGCCCGGCGGTCGCGGCATGACGATTACTGATACCGTCGGCTTTATTCAAAAGCTGCCGCATGGTCTGGTCGATGCCTTTAAATCGACGCTGTCCGAGGTGTTGGGTGCCGATCTAATTCTCAAAGTCGTAGATGCGTCTGACGAGGACTATGAGCGGCAGCTTGAGGCTGTCGACCGCGTTCTTGATGAGATCGGCGCTGGAGAGCGTTTAACGCTGACCGTATTCAATAAAATCGATCTTCTCGATAGCGTTGATCGTCTGAGCTTCCGTCGTCGCTATCCCGAGGCCGTGCTGTTCTCGGCTCAGACGGGCGAGGGACTCGACGATTTCGTCGACCGTATTGCTCGTGAGGCGGCTGCTACCGATGTGTTGCTCTCTGCTGATATCCCGTATCGCGAGGGCGCCCTCATCACGCTGGTGCATGAGCAGGGAACCCTTTTGCACGAGGAATATCTTGAGGACGGCGTTCGTATTGTGGCGAAGCTGCCGGCCCGTATCGCGCCGCGGCTCAAGCGTTATCGCACCGAGTAGACGAGCTCCAAAAAGCCCAGAATAATGGGTTGATGCAGCAGATAAAAGGGGAGTGCATGACGTCCAAGGCTGGCGAGCGCCGGCAGGGGGTTGGCGTAGGCCCAGCTTAGGGCGGTCTTATCGATTCCCTGCGCTATATGTGCGGCGAAGTATCCTGCAAGATACATAAAGATAAACGGGATGATGGGGTAGTAATCACCTGAAACAAACCCAAGGCTCGGAAATCCCAGCCACGCCAGGTAGGGGACAGGGTAGATCGTTTTGGGGATACTCCAGGTGAGGGCGAACAACACAAGGCATAGCGACATGCCCCATCTCGCCGATATCTTCTTAAGGACGGGATCGGTCAACGCCACGATGCCGGTACATGCGGCCATGCAGTAGATGATGCCAAAATTAACCGAATCGTCGACTGAGACAAGTGTTGTTGCCAGCCAGACGACGAGTGCTGCTAAGGCGTATTTGGCGGCACGTTTGATATTGTTGCGCGAAAGGGTGCACATCCAACCCGCGATAAACAAAAATACCCAGCTGATGCTGGCGCGCCAGATGTCTTGAAAGACGGTCTGGGTAAACCAGGGCATATCCCAGTCGTACAGGTAGGCGAGATCGTAGCAAGCGTGAAAACCTGCCATTGAAATCATCGTAAACCCGCGGACGGTATCAAAGATGGTGATGCGTTTTTGCATTACGAGAACCGGCGCATTAAGCCGACGACTTTGCCCAAGATGATGGGATTCGTTGCATAGATAGGCTCCATGGTGTCATTCTCGGGCTGCAGGCGTACGCGTCCCTGCTCCTTGTAGAACGTCTTGACGGTCGCTGAACCATCAATCATGGCCACGACAATTTCGCCGTTCATGGCACTCTTTTGTTCACGGACGATGATGTAATCGCCATTGAAGATGCCGACATTGATCATTGAGCCCCCATGCACCTCAAGGATAAAGGAACCCTGATCAGTGGCGATTTCGGTCGGGATAGTAAAAGTGTCTTCGATATTCTGCTCGGCCAGAATGGGAATCCCAGCCGCGACGCGACCAACGAGCGGTAGCGAGACCGTTCCGCGAGGTGCGGTGGGCTCGTCAGATTTAGAAATTGAGACAGAGGAGCCGTCCTCGTTAAAGAGTTCCAGGGCGCGCGGTTTGGTGGCATCGCGCTTGAGCAGCCCGCGCGCCTCCAAGGCAGATAAGTGGGCGTGCACGGTGCTGGGGGAGGAAAGGCCCACGGCAGATGCCATCTCGCGCACACTGGGCGGATAACCCTTCTCCTGCTGATATTCCTTGATGAAGTCGTAAATTTGCTGCTGACGCTTGGTAATTTTGCGAGCCATCAGGGCATCCTCTCTACCCATGTCAAACAAATGTTCGAATTTTGCTTGACAGGAACAACTGTTCGAAGATAATAATAACCGAACATTCGTTCTCGCGCTAGACATTTTTGTCCGCGCGGCTTGATAAAACTGTTCTCAGCAAAACACGCGAGAGGAGAACATGATGAACGCAACGAATATGGTCCAGGGAAACCTTGCCCTTAAACTCGAGACGCCTGCAGAACCCACTTTTACGGTTGTTCAGGGTGGCCGCTCCGGCTTTCAGCCTTTGACCGTAAAGTCTGCTCGCAATCAGCAGGCTGTAGTTGCGCCGGCCCGCGTTGCCCTGAAGGTTCCGACGATTGTCGCCGTTGCCGTTGCGCTTACGCTCTTCGTTGTCCTCGCTACGTCGGTCTTTAGCGCCCGTCACGCCGCGTATGCCGAGTCCGTTTCCAACGTTACCTACGAGACTATTCGCGTTCAGCCTGGTGATTCTCTTTGGTCGCTTGCCGAGGAATATCCTATCGAAGGCCTTTCCACGCAAGAGACTTCCGACATGATCCGTAACGTCAATCATCTGGAGCATGGTTCGCTCGCCGCCGGTGCGCATCTTAAGGTTCCTGCTCGTTCGTAATCATTATCGCGCTGCGCATGGTACCCTTGTTATCGTTTAAGAGGAGGTACCATGCGCTGTCCCAAATGTGGCAAGGCACATACCCGCGTCGTTGATTCCCGTATGCAGGAGTCAAATAACACCATTAAGCGCCGTCGCGAATGTTGTTCGTGTAACTATCGCTTTACAACGTTTGAGCGATGCGAAGACCCAATCGAGGTCATTAAGTCAGACGGAACCAAGCAGCGGTTCGATCGCAATAAGCTGCTCGTCGGCTTGATGCGCGCCACCATCAAGCGTGATATCGATACTAAGAAGCTCAATGAGATTATCGACGACATCGAGGTCGAGCTGCGCTCTCGCACGCTGACGGCCGTCACGTCCCATGAGTTGGGTGACATGGTGCTCAAGCGCTTGGCCAAGATCGACAAGGTGGCCTACATCCGCTTTGCCTCGGTCTACCGCGATTTCAAAGACGTCGATGAGTTTCTGCAAGAGCTCGACAAGCTAAGGTGATTCCATGTCCAACATTACCGTCAACATAAAGCGTCTCGACCCCACCGTCGAGCTTCCCAAATACGCCCATCCCACCGATGCCGGCTTGGATTTGCGCTCCAACGAGGACTGCGTCCTAAAGCCCTTCGAACGTCGTCTGGTCTCTACTGGGCTGGCCATCGCCTTGCCCGATGGCTACGCCGGCTTCGTCCAGCCCCGCAGCGGCTTGGCCATCAAGCAGGGCCTGTCTATAGTTAACACGCCGGGCCTCATCGACGCCCACTACCGAGGAGAACTCAAGGTTATCCTCATCAACCTGGACCCCTCCAACAACATCCAAATCAACAAAGGCGACCGCATAGCCCAACTCGTCATCCAAGAAGTCCCCACGGTCAACCTCATAGAGGTAGACGAACTAGACAAAACCGACCGAGGCAACGGAGGCTTCGGCTCCAGCGGCGTCGCCTAGGGGTACTCGTATCCCTCCCGCCCGGGGCTTACCTATATCATTCCATGCTCAAACATTCTCGCGTCGCTTCGCTCGCTGCGAAACTGCGCGTGGAACGATATAGGTAAGCCCCGGGCGGGCGGCTACTCGCTTGAAACAATATTTACTTTTCTAGTAAGTCGATGCGATAAAGGGACGCCTCCTTTGTCGCATCGACTTACTGAATTTATATTTTCTGGTTCCCCTTTTCAGATTCTACTGGTGGGGAATCTGGTATAGCCGCTAGTACGTTAACGCAGCTTACCTGTGGGAGGCCCCTATATATCGTCCCACGCGCAGTTTCGCAGCGCAGCGAGAATGTTTGAGCATGGGATGATATATAGGGGCCTCCCACAGGTAAGCGGACAGTCCAATGCTAGCGGATATGCGCGGGTTTTCCGCCCCAGTAGAAGCGGCAGAAGGCTCGTTTGCGCTTTTGGGGTTTGCCTACGAGCTCCATGGTTGCGATGGCTATATCTTCGGCTGCGTGGGGGCGGCGTAGTACTTCGCCGTTGATGAGTAGGGCTTTGAGTGATTCGGGATGATCGTGCAGATGGCGCAGGGTTACGATGAGTTCTCGTGCGGTGGTGACATGCATGCTGGCGCCCATTCCGGTGAGCATGGTGGTGTTGGCCTTTTCTTGACCATATGATTTGCCCAGCAGGATCATCGGCAGATGCGCGCATAGGCATTCGGTGACGGTGAGTCCGCCCGATTTTAGGATTGCCAGGTCGCAGCCGTGCATGAGGGCTGCCATATCGTCCACGTAGT
>URTD01000023.1 GCA_900550735.1 uncultured Collinsella sp. | reverse complement strand
CGTAGCTCGCGGTCGTGTCGAGCAGCCGATAGCCGACCGAGAGCGCGTCCTCCACGGCGCGCTGGCATTCCGCGGCGTCCGGGATCTGGTACACGCCGAAGCCGAGCTGCGGCATCCTGACGCCGTTGTTCAAGGTGATGTAGTCCATGGTGCCTTCCTTTCTCGCAACTTGACGTATCCACCATACGAGGGGCGCCGCGCCGGCGGAAGTTTCCGTTGGTGAGGGTTCTATAACGCTGGGGTGCGCACGGTGTTATAACCCGCGGGTTCTAGGCGTCACCTCAAAGAGATCGGCACCGAGATCGTCGGCGATGGCCTGAGCTACGACAGCGGTGTGGCCCTGTGCCGAGTAGTAGGCCACGAGGACGTTGCCGTCTGCAGTGGGCACTGCGGCGGGCTCGTCCTCGACAGTCGACTGGTCCTCGGCGGCTGCTTGGTTGGTCCGTTATCGTCTGAGCGCTACTCCTGCGCGTCGAAATCGGGGCGTATGGCCAGGTAGCCCGCGAGTGCTTCCTCAGTGGCGGTGTAGTAGGTCATGGTCCCGTCGAGCTTGGCAATCTCAGCCATCTCGTCTTCGGTGAGGGAGAAGTCGAAGATGTTCGCGTTGTCGGCGATGTGGGCGGGGTTCTTGGAGCCGGGGATGATGGAGGTGCCCATCTGCACGTGCCAGCGCAGGATCACCTGGGCCGGGGTCTTGCCGTACTTCTCGGCGAGAGTGACGAAGACGGGCTCCTCCAGAAGACCTTTGTCGCCGTGGCCGAGCGGGTACCACGCCTCGATCACCGTGCCGTACGGCGCGAGGTAGGCGCGCAGGTCGCGCTGAGCGTGGTAGGGGTGGCACTCAACGGTCACGAGCTGCGGCTTGATGTCGGCGACCTCGATGACCTCGGTGATCTTGTCTTGCGGGAAGTTGGAGAGGCCGAGGGCGCGCACCTTGCCCGCGCGGTACGCCTCCTCCATCGTGCGCCACGCGGCCAGGTAGTCGCCTACCGGCTGGGGCAGGATGAGCATGTCGACGTAGTCGAGCCCCAGGCGCTGGAGCGTGGCGTCCACCGCCGGCATGCCCGCGTCGTAGACACTCGGCCAGAGCTTGGTGGAGACGAAGATTTTGTCGCGTGCGATGCCGCTTTTGGCGATGGCACGGCCCACGGCGCGCTCGTTCATGTAAGCGTTGGCGGTGTCGATGTGCTCGTAGCCAGCCGCAAGCGCGGCGGTTGCGGCCGCCTCGGCCTCAGCCGGGGTCATGAGGAAGGTGCCCAAACCTTCGATGGGCATCTCTACGTCGTTGTTGAGCTTCAGATACTCCATGGTCTCCTCCTTAATGGCGACTTTTCGAATACAAGGCTACGGCGTTTACTGACGTGCGAGAAGTTCACGTTGGAATGATGGATATAACCATGGGGTATATACGGCACATAATGCGTGACAGGAGGATCGATGTACAACCCACAGCTTGACACTTTCATCCGCGTGGCGGAGGCGGGCAGCTTCTCCAAAGCGGCACAAGAGTCCTTCATCACGCCCACGGCCGTCATCAAGCAGATGAACCTGCTGGAGTCGCGGCTAGGCCTTACGCTGTTCCACCGATCGCATCAGGGGCTTTCGCTTACGCGAGCAGGCAGGTCGCTGCTCGCCGACGCCCGCCATATCGTGCAGTACTCCCAAGAATCAATCGCACGCGCCCGCGTCGCCGAGCGTGGAGAGAAGCGCATCATCCGCGTGGGAGTGTCGCTCATGACGCCCAGCACGCCGCTCACGAAGCTGTGGCCGAAGGTGAAGGAACGTTGCCCTGGCATGAGCCTTCAGGTGGTCACGTTTGAAAACACACCCTCGGCGGCGCGCGGTTTGGCGAACCTCGGGCAAGACATGGATATCGTGGCGGGGATTTTCGACGATGCCTTTCTTAAAGAGCGCGGGTGCCTGGGCCTCGAGCTTTCGCGCGAGCCGCTCTGGTGCGCCGTTCCCGTCGACAACGAACTCGCCAAACGCGACATCGTCACATTCGACGACCTCCACAATCACAGTCTTATGCTTATACGCCGGGGCTGGAACGCCGAAATCGACCGCGTGCGCGACGAGATACTCTTGCATCATCCTAAAATCGCGCTCGTAGACTTCCCGCAATATCGGGCGGAGGTGTTCAATCGCGGCGCGAACGAGGACCTCGCGCTTGCGACGCTGCCGTTGTGGGCCAACGTCCACCCCATGCTCAAAACCGTCCCTACCGATTGGGACTGTCTCGTGTCTTACGGGCTGCTTCATTCGCCGCACCCCGCAGACCATGTGCGGGAGTTCCTCGATGCGGTGTCTGCCGTGCTCGAGACAAAGCATCGATAGGCAATCGCGAGCAGATGCGCTTATACCTATGGGGACAACGGGAATAACAGCCTCCGAACCTTCTGGTTCGGAGGCTTTCTTTTTGCGTGTCTGCCTAAAACGACTCCTTGCCAAAGCCCCTTGAGCATCGGGCGGCATTATTGAGTGTGGGCGTTATCGTAGGTATCTTTGATTTCTTCCGGCAAATTGTCGGGAATCAGCGCCTTCACTCTATCCTCGTTGCCATCTTGGATCGCCTGCTCGTAGTACCAGCATTTGAACTTCAACATATCCAGCGCACGGTTCATGTTCGCGATCTCCGACTCCATGTGGGCCTTTCGCTCCTCGAACATGGCCTTGCGCTTGGGATATGTCGATGGGCCCTCCGCGCACCATTCCATGAACAGTCGGATGTCCTTAATCTCCATCCCAGCCTTCTTCAAGCATTCGATGACCCGAAGCGCCTCGAGTTCCGTATCGCCGAATCGGCGAATGCCCGACGCCCGCTCCAATCCCGGGAACAGCCCCTGCTTGTCGTAATACCGCAGCGTGGAAACGGGCAGATCGAACATATCCGCCACCTGTCCGATTGTGTACATGGTCCCTCCGGATAAATCTCGAATTCACTCCTTGACCTAAAGTCAGGTTTAGGTATTACCTTCATTCTCGTCAATATAAATCGCGAGTTCAAGGGATTTTCGCCAAAGGCGCACGCTTGCCGGAACGGTATTCGCCGGCGGCGTGAACGGCGTGGGCGAAATCGCCGGGCATCCTGCTCTGAAGCAGGCGCATCGAATGGGCATGGAAATCTAGGCGCGGCTTAGCTGCGCGGAAGCAGTTTTGCACTCAAAACCATCGACAGGAGGAATCAAACATGACGATTAAACAGACGGCGGGCAGAGATGCCCTGGGGGATTTTGCCCCCAAATTCGCACAGCTCAATGACGATGTGCTGTTCGGCGAGGTGTGGAGTCGAGAAGACAGGCTTTCCCTTCGAGACCGCAGCGTGGTGACGGTGGTTGCCTTGATGGCAAGGGGGCTGACGGACTCCTCGTTCCAATATCATCTGATGTCCGCAAAGAACAACGGGGTGACCAGGGCTGAGATAGCGGAAATCCTTACGCATGCGTCGTTTTATGCGGGATGGCCCAAGGCGTGGGCGGCCTTTCGCATGGCGAAGGAGGTCTGGGCAGATGATGATGCCGCTGATGCAAGAGCTGAGCATCAAAACGAGATGGCCTTTCCTATCGGTGTCCCCAACGACGCGTTTGCGAAGTACTTTATCGGGCAAAGCTACCTCGCGCCCCTTTCCACCGAGCAGGTCGGCATTTACAACGTTACGTTCGAGCCCGGCTGCCGCAACAACTGGCATGTCCATCACGCCAAAAGCGGTGGCGGACAGATCCTCGTCTGCGTGGCCGGTCGAGGGCTTTACCAGGAATGGGGTAAACCGGCACAGGAACTGCGCCCTGGCGACGTGGTCAACATCGCCCCGGGTGTGAAACATTGGCACGGTGCGGCGCCCGACAGCTGGTTCTCCCATCTCGCGGTGGAGGTTCCGGGCGAGGAGGCCTCCAACGAGTGGTTGGAGCCCGTGGACGACGAGCAATACCTTAAAGCGTCTGACAAGGAGGCTTAGGCATGGAGCAGTTGAAATTGACGCAGGAATGGGACAAGGTGTTCCCCAAAAGCGACAAGGTTGAGCACAGCAAGGCGACCTTCCACAACCGATACGGCATCACGCTGGCTGCCGACGTGTACGTGCCTAAGAACGCGGAAGGCAAGCTGCCCGCCATCGCCGTCAGTGGCCCGTTTGGCGCTGTGAAGGAGCAGTCTTCCGGTCTGTACGCGCAGAAGATGGCGGAGCTGGGCTTTTTCGCGATTGCCTTTGACCCGTCCTATACCGGCGAGAGCGGCGGCACGCCCCGCTATGTAGCATCCCCGGACATCAACACCGAGGACTTCTGCGCAGCGGTGGATTTCCTCTCTGTGCAGGAAAGCGTTGACCCGGAGCGTATCGGCATCATCGGTATCTGCGGGTGGGGCGGGATGGCAGTCAATGCGGCGGCCATCGACACCCGTATCAAAGCTACCGCGGCTATGACCATGTACGATATGACTCGCGTGACCGCAAACGGCTATTTTGACGCCGAGGATTCTGAGCAGGCACGCTTTGAGAAGAAAAAAGCCATGAATGCACAGCGCACGGTAGATTACAAAAACGGTACCTATGCTCTGGCAGGCGGTGTGGTCGATCCGCTGCCGGAGGACGCACCGCAGTTTGTAAAGGACTATTACGCCTACTACAAAACTCCGCGAGGCTATCATCCCCGCAGCCTGAACTCTAACGGTGGCTGGAATGTGACGTCCTCGCTGTCGTTTTTGAATATGCCGATTTTGCAATACAGCAGCGAAATTCGCTCTGCGGTACTGCTGGTGCATGGCGAGAAGGCGCACTCCCGCTATTTCAGTGAAACCGCGTACGGCAAGCTGACGGGGGACAACAAGGAATTGCTCATTATCCCTGGTGCCAGCCACACCGACCTTTACGATCAGATGGACGTCATTCCGTTTGAGAAGCTGAAAGCGTTCTTTGAGGAGTATCTGAAATAAGACGCACCTTGCTTTTTGCTTATTAGCGGTCATGCATTTAGCGAGGACGGTTTGCGGTAAGACGCCTCGCCGCGCTACTCGTTACCTGCCCGCGCCGCCGAGAGCAGGGCGCCCAAATCGGCCTGGATTGCCTCTGCCTTGCTTCCAAGCTGCAGCGGAGCCGAGTCGCCCGAGATGTTTACGCTTAACAGGTGCGCATCCGTCAGCTTTGCGGTCATGCTCCAGAACGGGAGTGTGATGATGCCGGGGGTCATCTCGCCCACGCCCAGTTCCAGCAACAACACACGGACGTTACCGCGCTCGCGCACGAAGCGCTCGTATCGTTCGAGACTCTCGCGCCATGCCGTGCCCTGCAGAAACGTGTCGTCCCGTACCCACGGCACAAGCTGCCAACCGCAGTGCGGGCATCGGGGGACATCCTCGCTGCGGATCTCGAACCCCGCCATGCCCGCGAGCATACGCTCGACGTAGGGATTCGCGTCGAAGAGCTCGTCGCAGCATGGCTGCTTGCACTGAAGGTGCGCGAAGCTTCCCTGGTAGTTGCAGGTCCTCTCGGCGGGAAACGTCTTTTCGACCTGGGTGTCCACATTGGTGCTCAGGATGAAGTAATCCTTATGGCTGATGAGGGACCGCAGGTCGAGATAGGGTTGCGAGGCAGGCTCACGCAGCATGAAATCGATGTATCGCGCGTAGTAGGCCCATTGCTGCTCGAGGCTGGGGTAGAGGTGGTAGAAGCCGTCGAAAAGGCTCTTGAAGCCAAAGGCCCGCTGCCAGTCCGTCATTCCGGCGCGCGCCATGCCTGCGCGGTTGTAATGGTTGAACCCGGCGGCGCTCGACATGCCCGAGCCGATGCCGACGATGATGGCATCGGCATCGTCGATAAGGCTTCGAAGCCTATGCGCTTCCCTCTCTAGAGACGGCATTGGGCAATCTCCTCGAAAGCCGGGGTCATATCGCCGTCAACGAGAATCGTGTCGCACGATGCATCGGGCGCCATGGCCTGGCTGTAGTTGAACACGATGTAGGTGGCGTGCTCGCAGGCACTCGCGATCTGGGCGAGCATGCGCTTTATGACGCCGTTGCGCACCCCCACGCCAAGTTCGAGGATGGCGACCCTGCCGTTGCGATGGGCTTGCACAAGGCGCTCGAGCTCCTCGAGCTGGGCCATGGCGAGGGCATCTGGATGGGCGAGACGACGCTCGTCGATTGACGTGCGTATGCTCCCCTCCGTCTCGAGCACGCGACCCTCATTGAACCCTGCACGTGCGAAGTGCCCGTCGATATTGCACGTGATCACGAAGGTGTCAGCGTGCTCCGTAAGACGCCGCAGCCCGCTCATGAGCGGGCTGGGCTTATATTCGACATACTCCTTTTGATGGAACCGCTCGCTCCACCGGCGTCGCACGTTTGCATCCGGGAAGGCGAGCCCCTGCAGTATGCAGCCGATGCCGTCGGCCTGGGCGAGGTCCCCGTACGCCTCTCGGAAATGGGCGTCGGCGCAGAAGAGATTGAGCCCCTCCGCCATGTCGAGCCCGTTGCTGGCGCCGATGATGACAAGATCCGCCTCGGCAAGTGCCTGGCCGATACGAACCGCTTTTACCGTTTCCATGTGCTACCTCCCCAGCGTCTTGCGCACGTCGGTGAGCACGTCGGCGATGTCGGCGTGAACGGCGAGTCCCCGATCCTCGATCGCGCGGGGAAGAAACTGCGTCTTGTTGTTCACGGCGATGTAGCTAGCCTGCGGCAACTGCGCCGTGAGGGCCCAGAACGGCTCCTGGATAAACGCAGGCGTCATGCGGCCCACGCCCAGCTCAAGAAAGAGAATCTTCTGCCGTGCGTGCGCGTCGAGCCAGTTGGACACCTTGCGGTACTGCTCCTCGTAGAGCTCGCCCTGCAGGAAGTTGCCGTAGCCGCGAACCCAGGGGAACGCCTCTGCCCCGCAGTGCGGGCAGCGCGGCACGAGCTCTGTCGGAACCTCAAGGCCGTCTCCCATGGCCTCTACCATGCGGGAGACCGGCTCGACCGCGTCCCACACCTCGTCGGCGCAACAGTGGGAGCACTGGAAGAAGCGGTGGTCGCCTTGGATCTCGGCCACCTTCTCCCAGGGGTAGAGCTTCACAAACTGCGTGTCCTGGTTGGTGGTGAGTACGAAGAAATCCTTTTCGGCGAGAATGGCGTCGAGATCTTTGTAGGGCTCGCGCAGCGGGGCGTTGAGCGTGGTGTCGAGGAAGGTGGCAAGGTAGCCCCAGCGCGACTCGGCGGTGGGCCAGCGGTAGGACGACCCTTCAAAAGCGCCCCTGAAACCGTAGCGCTCGGCGAATTTACCGAAATGCCTGCGATAGGTCGCGTTGTCCTCGTAGTAGAAGTCGCCGCCGCCCGCCGCGGAGAGTCCGGAGGCCCCGCCTACAAGCACGCAATCGGCTTCATCGATCATGCGGGCAAACGTTTCGATTTGCTGGTCGTAGGGCTTGGGCTCGCGGGCACTCAGCTCATAGGGCGTGCCGCCGGTGCGGTAGGCGGCCTGATGGGAAAACGATTGGTTGGTGAGTTCGATTACGAGCCGCTCGTATAGAGCCAATGGATACCTTCTTTCAGCTATTATGAACAGTTGTTGATAAAAAGTATCCATGTTGATTTGTGCGAGAGCAATGAACAGCTTCGATGCGCTGTCGATAAACGAGCGTTTGCTGGGCATTGTCGAGCGTTGCAATTGGAGGGGCAATGGAATTGGGGAAGATCGATCGCCGCCGACGCTATACGCTCTCGGTCATACGGGAGGCGTTCTTTGCGCTGCTGGCCGAGGTCGGCTTCGCGAAGATGACGGTGGCGGATATCTGCCGCCGCGCCGATATCAACCGCGGCACGTTCTATTTGCACTACGAGGACAAGTTCGCGCTGCTCGACGCACTTATCGACGAGGCCCTGGCAGCGGCGCCCCCACTCGAGGGAACGGGGGCGGGGGCCCTCTGCCAGCGCCCGCCGGCAAACGATGACTATTATCTGCTCTACTCGGATGACGATGCGTACGCCCGGGTGGCGCAGCGCGTCGTCGAGCGCGGCGCTGAGCAGATGGTCCCCTCTATCATGGAGAAGACCGGGCTTTCGCGCGAGGACGCCTATCTGCTCTTCGTCCACAACGTCCAGGGAAATCTCGCGGTCAACCGCCTGCTCGGTTGGAGGCGAGGGCCCGAGTTCGCCCGCGCCCAGGAGCTGCTCAGCGCCTATTCCGAAGGGGGCATGCGGGCGGTATCGGCCCCTTGCACACCGATCGCGAATTAGAACATGATAGCGTCGTCGGCTGTGAAGGCATCAAGGGATTCCTGCTTGACCTGAATGCAGATGTATGTGATGCCCGAGTCGGATGCGGCGCGGAACTGACGGTGTGCGGCGGGGGAAATGCGCGGCCAGTCGCCGGCTGCAAGCTCGATTTCCTCACCGTCGATCGTGACCGAGCCAGCGCCTTCGAGCACGCCATAGATTTCCTCGTTTTCCTTGTGTGCATGGACGAACGGAACGCCAGCGCCGGCGGGAAGATTGTTGACACTCACCTCTGCCCCGGTAAGCCCGAGCACCTCGTGCAGCTCGACACGGCTCTCATTTCCGATGTGGGTCTTTGCATAATTAGCCATAATGGTTCCTCTCTTTGGGTTGATTTACCTTGCAGGCATCTCCTGCGTGAGTTATATTCAACGCGAAGGCGCATGCAAATACGAGTACGCACATATTTGTAACTGCGTACTTTTTTGTGAAACCGGTATGGTCAAGGAGGTTGGGTCTCCCATGATGGCGAAAGAGGAGCTTCCGGAGTGTCCGGTCGCAACGGCGGTAGCGCTCATTGGCGGAAAGTGGAAGCTGCTCATTATCCGTAACTTGCGCGTACGCCCTTGGCGTTTCAACGAGTTGCGCCGCAACCTTGAGGGGATCTCTCAGAAGGTGCTTACCGACAGCCTGCGGCAGATGGAGGATGATGGGCTGGTCTTTCGCCATGACTATGGCGAGAATCCTCCCCGCGTTGAGTATGGCCTTACCGAGCTCGGCCGCCAGATGATGCCCATCATGGACTCGCTCGCAGACTTCGGCGCCTATTACAAGACGGTCGTTTCGTAGCGGACACGCTGCTTAGGGGGCGGAGAACCGCTACGAGTACGGTAGCGGTACTCCTACGGCTGATGTCGTTCCCGCAGGATTAGAGCGGAAGGAGACTGCAATAGGGTTGTCCGCCCCACAAGAAGGCCCTCCCTTCCCGGTATGGCGCTGACATGCGCACGCTGGCTCAAACTGCTCGATGTGCGAAGTGTTGTTATGGCTTCACCCAGCCTGCGGACGCCCAATCATCCGCGCACCACATTCTGTCTGTGTGAATGGCGTATTTGTTTTAGCTAGCGGTTGCGACGCCTTGTTGCGGAAATGCCAACTGCTGCAACTACGCCACCGGCAACACTCAGGGCGACAGCCATCGCACCGTTGTCGCCCGTCGCGGGTAGGGTGGTCCCGGCTGGTTTAACCGCCGCTACTGCCTTAGTGGAAACGGGATTTGCCGTGGGCTTTTTTGCTTTTGGCTGCGGTGTGGGCTCGGGCTTGGTTTCCGGTTCGGGTTTGACCTCTGGGCTCGGCTTAACACTTGGATCGGGTTTGGAACCGCTCGTATCGGTCGCAATCAAGTGCACGTCGCTGTCGAAGACGTAACGGATGTAGTAATCGTGCCGCGTCTCGTGCATAATCCCCTGCCCGCTGTCGAAGTCGCGGTCAACGTGTGTGCCAAGGTGAGTTGAGCTGGTGAGGTTCAGTCTGTAAGGGATTTGGTCGTCGGCGTAGCCGCCTGTAAAGACAGAGGTTGCTCTAACGTGATTGTCGATCATGGTCAGGGCAATAGAGACGCTGGCCTCTTTGGGGTTCTCGGTTTTTATAAGGCCTTCGGTATCGGTGTCGATCTTGAAGAGATGGACGGTGTCGTTAAGCCCGTAGATGAAGTCCTCGGGTTTGTCGGGGAAATCGTATACAAACGCCTCATTCTGGACCAACATGAAGGCAGGAGGGAGCTCCAGGTCATAGTTATGGTCGACAACGGTGGTAGCTGTGAGACTGCCTTCCGCGTTGGTTTCGTCGCAGGTAATGGGTGCTGCGACATCGGTTTCGGGCATTTCTGTCGCCAGCGCTGCGCAGGGTAGCAAAAGCAGTCCTGCCACAAGAATGCTTACTCCGAAGGCGGCGATTCTGGCGTCTGCATGACGCTTGACGTCGCGGATAGACAGGCCAGTCCGTTTGTTATGGGTCTGCGGTGCAACACGCTGTCCATACATAAGACGCTCCTTGTTCGTAGGCCGGTTTCCGCGGATCTATATTGCGCCTGGCCGATGCGGCTAGGCTCTTTCACGCGAATGCTTACGCGAGCAGGGAGAAAGCTCAAGCTAATTTTCCCACAGTCGATACTTTGCGAGCAACGATTTTCTGTTCAATTCTCGGAGAGAGAATCAAGGTGGCCGAGGAGTTATCAGGCAATGAGATTGTGTCTAGAGAACACGAACAAGAGATGTGGTCTGCAGACGACTGAATAGCTCCATCTGTTTTGGTTACAACGAAATGCGTGCCGCGCGCCTGCGGCATGAAGAAGGGAGATTCCTATGAATATCGTTGTATTGAGTGGTAGCCCGCGCAGGGGCGCCAATACCGACACCATGGTCGAGGCGTTTGCCGAGACCGCGCGTGAGGGCGGCAATACGGTCGAGGTCGTCCGTGTTGCAGGCAAAAAGATCGCCGGCTGCTTGGGATGCCAGTACTGCTTTACCCATGAGGGCACCTGTGTGCAGAAAGACGACATGGCCGACGTGATCGAGTCGCTGAAAGACGCCGATATGGTTGTCTTCGCTTCGCCGATCTACTGGTTTGATATCACTGCGCAGGAGAAGGCCGCCATCGACCGCCTGTACGCCTTCGGTGCCACGGGCTTCCCGTTCACCAAGACGGCCCTTTTGCTCGATAGCCACAGCGAGGGCGTCTATGATGCGGCGATCGCTATGTACAAGTCAACCTGCGCGTACTGCAAGTGGGAGGACCAGGGCATTGTCACCATCAGCGGTATGACCGAGCGCGACAGCATGGCCTCCTCGCCCAAGTTAGAAGAGGTGCGAGAGCTCGCTCGCAAACTCGCCTAAGGACAAGAAGAATGCATGGCAATCAGCACAAGCGGAAATGCTTGCTGCCCTTACCAAGAGGATTGCTGATTGCCATGCGTTGATGCTTCCGCGGACAATTCCGGCGTGCTAAAACGCCTTCTCGTTCAAGAATTCCCTGAACGCGGGAATGTCAAAGCCAACGAGACCACGCCCGCGCTCTCCAATGACGCCGTCCTCCAGGAGGCGGCGTTTGTATTGGCTTGCGTAGTTGCTGGCGACGCCCATGCGTTTGGCTATCTCCGAGACCCTGCTGGGGCCAGAATCGGGCAGCATCGCGAGCAAAAACTCAATGTCTTTATCGGAAAGCTCCCGATAGATCGTTTCGAGAATTCGATCGCGCAGCTCCATGCGGGCAAGCAGAGAACCCTGCTGTACATCAGGTGCACTGATTTTGGGCGAGTTCTCCGAAACATCCCATGTGCGATATCCGACGAGCTGCATCATATAGGGAAATCCGTCGACGGCCTTCACGGCATCCTCGAGCGCTTCTGGCGTGATTGAGCGGCATCCGGCCTCAACGGTTTTGCGGAATGCGTTTGCAATTTCAACGTCAGTGATTCGTCCCAACTGATGATATTGGGAACGCCTGAGGAACGAGACGGAATCGTTACGCAGCAACGCCGATACTTTGTAGGGCAGTCCTGCCATGAGTAGGGCAACTTTTTTACCTTCGCGTACAAAGTGCTGGTAAACAGAGGCAAATTGAAGCATTTCTTCGAGATCGACGGTGACTTCATCGATGGTGATGAGAAGTCCGATGTCATGTTTTTCGAGTTGCTTAAAGATGCCATTCATGCGCGTGCGCCAGTTGCCCTGAGCCTCTTGAGCATATGTCCAATCGATGCCCACTGGGTCAATTTGAACGCCGTTTATGCGCGCATGAGGCTGTGAGAGGTAGCTATCTGCGGCTTCTTTGGTTCGCTCGATAATATCTTCGAGCATGCCTGGCATGGCGGAGACATTTGCTGCGATCCAACCGTGTTCAAGCGCCGTTTCTGAAAGGAGCGAGAGAAGCGCCGTCTTGCCCGTTCCCCTTGCGCCCGTAAAAATAGTCGACAGGTTTGGATCTCCCGGGCCGTTGATAAAACCACGGTTGATGTCACGCAGAATATGCTCGCGACCCGCTAGAAAGGGAGGGATACTTCCGAACGTCGGGGTAAAGGGGTTCTTGCTGTACTCCATGGTGTCTCCTTTGCAAGTTTTGCTAATTTTTGCAAGTTTTGCTAACGACCGACCAAAGGGCATCGAAGCAGTGACGCTGACATTTTTTAACGCAGAAAAATAAGCAGAAATCAATTAATCTGCGTTAAGAAATAGTTGAGAAGAAAAACGACGAGTCCCGGGCGCAATGCCGTTGCGCTCCGGGCCTCGTCGCTTTGCGAAGTATCTAACGGTCTCGTTGCCGTGGTACCTAGTCAAACAGACTCGGCATGTCGTTTTCCTTCATGAGGGCACCGGCTGAGGGGAGGCTCTGCGCGGTGAACTTCTCGGCCGAGACGCCGGCGCCAAGAATCTCCTCGGTCGTGCCGACGGTGGTGACCGAGCGGCCCTTCTTGGCCGTAAAGGCCTGGACGCCCTGCGTGTTGGTGGTCGTCTTGGTCTTGAGCAGCGACGTGTTGAAGTTCATCAGTCGGTAGTCGCTCGAAACCAGCGCGATGTCACGATCTGTGTTGAGCACCTGGGCATACAGCAGCTTGCTGCCGCCGTAGATGGCGTTCTTGAGGCGCTTGCGGTTGGTTTTGGTGACGTATCCAGAAAGCGCGACGCGCACCACGCGGCCGTTCTCAAAGACGAACAGCACGTCGGCCTTGTAGTCCTCGGGGTCGATGACCCAGATGACACTCTCGTCGGGTTCCATCTCAAGATCGGTCGGCAGGTACGAGCCCAGCTGGGCCGACTTGGTGTCCTCAAACGCCGCAACCTTGCACTTGTACACCTGACTCTTGTTGGTAAACACGAGCAGCTCGTGCGTGTTGGAGGACGGGAACTCGATAAAGGGCTTGTCGCCGTCCTTGTACTTGAGCGTGGTCGCCTTTTTGAGTACGCGGTCCGTCATCTTCTTAAGGTAGCCATCGCGCGAGAGCATGATGGTGACCGGGTACTCCTCGACCTCGGGCTCCAAGCTTACTTCGATAACCTCATGGGGCTCGATCCTGCCCGTGCGGCGCGGCATCACATACTTCTTGTTGACCGCGGCCAGCTCGTCGCTGATGACCTTCTTGATGTTGTCCTCGCTCGAGAGAATCTCCTCAAGCTCGGCAATCTCGCCCTCAAGCTTTGCAATGTCCTTGGTGCGGTTGAGGATGTACTCCTCGTTGATGTTGCGGAGCTTGAGCTCGGCAACAAACTCGGCCTGGGTCTCGTCGATGTCGAAGCCGCGCATAAGGTTGGGCACGACCTCGGCCTCGAGCTTGGTGCCACGGATGATGGCGATCGCCTTGTCGATGTCGAGCAGGATCGCCTCGAGGCCGTGCAGCAGGTGCAGGCGCTCGGACTTTTTTCCCAGGTCAAAGTTAATGCGGCGACGCGTGGACTCAATACGCCACTTGACCCACTCGTGCAGGATCTGACGCACGCCCATAACGCGAGGGTAACCATCGACCAACACGTTGAAGTTGCACGAGAACGAATCCTGCAGCGTGGTCAAGCGATAGAGCTTGGCCATGAGCTTGTCGGGGTCGACGCCGCGCTTAAGGTCGATGGCGATGCGCAAGCCCGAGAGGTCGGTTTCGTCGCGGATGTCGGCGATCTCCTTGACCTTGCCCTCCTTGGAGAGCTTGACGATGCGCTCGATGATGACATCGGTCTTAGTGGTGTAGGGAATCTCGTAGACCTCGATGATGCGCTCTTCGGGAATCCAGCGCCAGCGGGAGCGGATCTGGAAGCTGCCAAGGCCGGTCTCGATAATCTTTTCCATCTCCTCGCGGCGGTAGATGATCTCGCCGCCGGTCGAGAAGTCGGGCATGGGCATGTATTCGAGCAGGTCGCAGTCGGGGTCCTGCAGGTAGTGCATTGTGGCAGTGCAGACCTCGTTGAGGTTGAAGCCGCAGATGTCGGACGCCATGGCGACACCGATGCCCTTGTTGGCTGAGACGAGGATATTGGGGAACGTGGTGGGCAGCAGGCGTGGCTCCTTCATGGCGCCGTCGTAGCTGTCGACGAAGTCGACCGGGTCCTTGTCGATGTCCTTGAAGATCTCGGCGCTGATGGGGGAGAGCTTGGCCTCGGTATAACGCGAGGCGGCGTAGCTCAGGTCGCCCGAATAGTACTTGCCAAAGTTGCCCTTCGACTCCACGAAGGGCGCAAGCAGCGCTTCGTTGCCCGTCGCCAGGCGCACCATCGTCTCGTAGATCGCGGCATCGCCGTGCGGGTTGAGCTTCATGGTCTGGCCCACGATGTTGGCGCTCTTCTGGCGCTCGCCCTTGAGCAGACCCATCTTGTACATGGTGTAGAGCAGCTTGCGGTGCGACGGCTTAAAGCCGTCAATCTCGGGGAACGCACGCGAGACGTTGACGCTCATGGCATAGGGCATGTAGTTGACTTCGAGCGTCTGCGTGATCGGCTGGTCGGTGACCTCGGAGTGCAGGCCGATAACGTTCTCGGCGTTGACCTGCTTTTTCTTTGGCTGGTTCTTCGTCTTCTTCTTTGCCACGATTTCCTCTTGAACTTCTTATGGGCCGTCGTTATCGATTTGCTGCTACTGCAGGTCCAGCTGGTCCAGGTATTCCTTGCCGTGCTCGGAGATATGGCGCTTGCGGCCCGCCTCGTCGTTGCCCAGCAACAGATTGAACATGGTCTCCATCTTGGTGACGTCCTCGGGCTCCACCTTGATCAGGCGACGCGTCTCGGGGTTCATGGTGGTGAGCCACATCATGTCCGGGTCGTTCTCACCAAGACCCTTGGAGCGGTTGATGGAGCACTTTTGGTCGCCAATCTCCTTGAGGATGCCGTTCTTCTCGAGCTCGGTGTAGGCAAAGTAGGTCTTCTCTTTGCAGTTGATCTCGTAGAGCGGCGACTCGGCGATATACACGTAACCTTCGTCGATAAGCGTGGGCACCAGGCGGTAAAGCATGGTGAGCACGAGCGTGCGGATGTGATAACCGTCGACGTCGGCGTCCGTACAGATGATGACCTTGTTCCAGTTGAGGTTGTCCAGGTCAAAGGCACCAAGGTTTTTGATGCGCTTGTCCTTGATCTCCACGCCGCAGCCCAGCACGCGCATGAGGTCCATGATGATGTCGGACTTAAAGATGCGTGGATAGTCCTCCTTTAGGCAGTTGAGGATTTTGCCACGGACGGGCATAACGCCCTGGAACTCGGCATCGCGCGAGGTACGAATGGCGCCTGCTGCCGAGTCGCCCTCTACGATGTAGATCTCGCGGCGGCTCTTGTCCTTGGAGCGGCAGTCGATGAACTTCTGCACGCGGTTGGCCATGTCGGTCTTCTGCTGCAGGTTGGTCTTGATGCTCTGACGCGTCTTCTCGGCGTTCTCGCGCGAGCGCTTGTTGATGAGCACCTGCTCCATGATCTTGTTGGCAGCGTCTTTGTTCTCGATCAAGTAGGTCGAAAGGCGCTCCTTAAAGAAGGCCGTCATAGCCTGCTGGATAAAGCGGTTATTGATGGCCTTCTTGGTCTGGTTTTCGTAGGACGTTTGGGTGGAGAAACAGTTGGTCACCAGCACCAGGCAGTCCTGGACGTCCTGCCATTTGATGCCGCTCTCGTTTTTGTTGTACTTGCCCTGTTGCTTAATGTAAGCATCGATGGCACTGGTCAGAGCGCTGCGGGCGGCCTTCTCGGGCGAACCGCCGTTCTCGAGCCATGACG
>URTD01000022.1 GCA_900550735.1 uncultured Collinsella sp. | reverse complement strand
GGAGCATAAAAGTCAAAACCGGCGTCCCACAGGCGGAACTCACCCAGCTCATAGGCATCGTCACCACCGGTAATGTCGCCCGTTACAGGCATGTAGCCAGCAGCGTATACGTTGCCGCGGTCCCAACGGCCGCCCTCAAGACCCTGAGGCGAGAACGACAGAAACGCCGCCGTATCGCCATTCGAATCGAGCTCGATGTAGCCGGGGCACTCCCACATAAAGCCAAAGCGCTCGGGCGTAGACACACGGTTCTCGAGCTCCCAGCTCAGCATGTCGGCCGAGCCATACACCAGGATCTCGCCCACATCGCGCCCGGCACCCTCGCCGTGCATGGCGCAAAATCGACTATCGACGTGCGGCCCATCCACGCGACGACGCGCGCCCAGCACCATGTGATAACGCCCGTCCGCGTCACGCCACACCTTGGGATCGCGCACATGGCAGGTCAAATCCTCGGGATAATCCTCGGACGCCAGCACCACGCGCTTTTGGCTGAACTCACGACCGGCAAAGCCATCAACGCTCTCGACATAGACGGTATCGGCGCGGCGGCCGGTATTGACGTAGTCGTACGTGCCGTCTGCATCGGAGAGTTTAACGTTGCCTGTGTACAGTACGCGAATGCGGCCGTCCTCGGCAAGCGCGGAGCCCGAATACACGCCATGGCAATCGAACGGCTCGTCGGGCAGCAGCGGGGCGCCAACGTAGTCCCACGTCATAAGATCGCGACTCGTCGCATGGCCCCAGGCCTTAACGCCACCCTCAACATCAAACGGCGCATATTGAAAATAAGCGTGGAACACGCCACCCGCTTGGCAAAGACCGTTGGGGTCGTTGAGCCAACCCGCCGGCGGCATAATATGGAAGTGCTGGCCATACGCGCCATGACCGCACCCAGAGGCGGCAGCGTCAACAGCAGCAACCAGCTTTGCAAGGTCGCGACCAAGTGCATTAGACATATCAAAGTCCTAACGGATCGAAAGTAACAAGGCGCCAGAGAACGGCACCAGATACAGGAAACGCCCGCGAGCATACAACCCGCGGGCACCCCTCAATCAAAAGCTCTTAGGCCTGCTCGGAAGCCTTGGGCTCGTCCTTGTACAGAACAAACGAGACGGCAAAGGAAACCAGCGCGGCGACCGCAAACATGATCGCGTACTGCACGGGCTGGGCCAGGCACAGCAGGATACCGAAGATGCCGGTAACGCCGGTGCCGGAAGCGGCAAGCGAGGTGAGCGCGCAGACCAGGGCACCGCAACCGCCGCCGATGCAGCCGGCGATGAAGGGCTTAAAGAAGCGCAGATTCACGCCGAAGATGGCAGGCTCGGTAATGCCCATGAAGGCGGACAGAGCCGAAGGAAGCGCCAGGCCCTTGATCTTGGCATCGCGGGTCTTAAAGGCAACGGCGAGCGCAGCGCCACCCTGGGCGATGTTGGCAGCGCTGGCGATGGGCAGCCAGTAGGTCACACCGTACTGGGCGAGCTGGCCCAGGTCGATGGCGGTGTACATCTGGTGGATACCGGTAACGACCGTGGGGGCATAGAACAGGCCGACGATAAAGGAACCGATGCCGAAGGGCAGGGTCAGCAGGGCCTGGATCAGACCGAGGATGGCGTTCTCGGCCCAGACAAAGATGGGGCCGACGGCAACGAGCGTCACGAGCACGGTCACGAACACCGAGACGAGCGGGGTCACAAAGAGGTCGAACATCTCGGGAACGATCTTGTGCAGGCGCTTCTCGAGGAAGGCCAGAATGGCGCAGGCGATAACGATGGGGATAACGTGGCCCTGATAACCGACCCACTCAAAGCTGTAGACGCCGGGAATGACAGTGACCATGGTCTGCACGCCCTCGGAGGCAACCGTATAGGCGCTCTGCAGCGAGGAGTTGATAAACGCACCGCCGACGGCGGCGCCCAGATACGGGTTGGCGCCAAAGGCCTTAGCGGCGGAGTAACCGATCAGGATCTGCAGAATGCCAAAGGACGTTCCCGAGACCAGGTCGGCGATCTTGTAGATAAAGTTATTGGTGTCGAGCGCGATAAAGCCGTTGGAGGCCATAAAGTTGAGGGCGCTCATAATGCCCAGCAGCAGGCCCGAAGCCACGATGGCGGGGATGATGGGGACAAAGACGTCGCCGAGCACCTTAATGGCACGCATAAAGATGTTCTGCTGCTGCGCCGCGGCCTCCTTGACCTCGGCCTTGGTAGCAGCTTCGACGCCACTGAGCGCGATGAACTCCTCGTAGACCTTGTTGACGGTGCCGGTGCCAAAAATAATCTGCAGCTGGCCCTGGGCCTCAAAGACGCCCTTAGCGCCGTCGATATTCTCAAGGGCCTCCTTGTCGACCTTGGCGTTATCGGCAATCACCAGACGCAGACGCGTGGCGCAGTGTGCGGCCGAAACAACGTTGCCGGCGCCACCGATGTTGTCGAGCACCTCTTGGGCTGATTTGCGGTAGTCCATGACTTCCCTTTCCTCCAACGGGCGCATCTGCACCCGGCCATCTTTGACACTTACACTGTAAACGTTTTCAGTTTCATATATCTGTAATCGTTTTCATACCAGGATGAACGGTAGGAATTAGCCGGCGAATGGTAGTTTTAAGGCAAAAACAGTCGGCTCAGAGGAAGGCAGGCATGCCCAAAACCTAGACATTCATAAGCTGATGGCCGAGCTTGAGCGTCTTTAGACCGCTCTCCCCCTCCACACCATCGAGCGTGTTGAGCAACATATTGGTCGCCTCGACGCCGCTGGTCAGGTAGCCGTAATGCACGGTGGGAATACCGCCCGTCAGCGCGCGCAAAAATGCGTTGTCGCCAAAACCGCTCACGCGACGCACGCCCTCGCCCATGCCGCGCACCTCGTCAAGAGCGCGCAGGGCGCCGGCCGCCATAGTGTCGGTCGCGCACGCAATAAACGAAACATCGGGGGCATCGGCAAGC
Source organism: uncultured Collinsella sp. (assembly GCA_900550735.1). GTDB lineage: Bacteria > Actinomycetota > Coriobacteriia > Coriobacteriales > Coriobacteriaceae > Collinsella. The sequence continues at coordinate 13,106 of URTD01000022.1, read as the reverse complement.
AGCTCGCGCGCAGCGCGATAGCCCGAGTCAAGCGTAAAGGATCCCTGGCGAATCAGGCTCGAATCAAGCACCACGCCCGCAGCAAGAAGCCCCGCCTCAAAGCCGCGACGACGGTCGAAACCAGCCGCGCGGTCCTCTTCGGTAACTCCGATGTAGGCGATCTTGCCATCCACCCGACCCGCAAGCGCACGGCCGAGCTCAAAGGCAGCCTCGTAATCGTCGTGATAGACACATGCCGCGCCCTCGACATGTTGGCCGATCAACACAATGGGCACGCGGCACGACTCAATCGCGCGACGGTGCTCGTCGGTGATCATGGTTGCCACCAGCACAATGCCATCGACCGGGTGATTTTGGAATAAATCAAGGTATTCGAGCTCGCGATCGGCCGCGTTATCGGTATTGGCAAGCAGCATCTGGTAGCCACGACGACCGAGCACCTAGGCCAATACCGGCGGTAATGCGGCTCACAGATTCCGAGTTGATCTTAGGCACGATAACGCCGATGAGCTTGGTGGAGCCGGTGCGCAGCGCGCGAGCCTGGCTGGATCGCACGTATCCGGTCAGCTCAATCGCCTGCTTAATGCGCTCGGCCTTGTCCGCCGAGATATATCCACCGTTGAGATAGCGCGAGACCGCGGCGCTCGAAACGCCGGCCAGCTCGGCCACATCTTTCATCTTTACCACGAGCACCCCTGTCATTGAAATCGCTTTCACCATGATACCCGTGAAGAAGGCATGCGAACCAAATCGGCCCACCCAGGTCGAGCATACGCCAGCGAGCGGGCAGCTGCCGAGGCGAGGTGCCGCGAAAGAGGAGCGAAGCGTACTATATGTACGCGAGCGACGGTTTGAGCGGCAGATCGACCGGCAGATGCCCGCGCAGCATCGAGCGGTCCGGCGTTCGTTAGAACGCCGGAACATAGTTACCCGTGGTACTCGCCGTTGTATTGGATCAACGTCAGGTCCTCCACGCCGTCGAGCGCGCGAATGGCGTCGGCATACGGCATATCCACACCGTCCGAGAACACCTCCACGGCCATCTCGACCTTGTCACCGCGCATGGTCTTGGACTTCACCGTAAACTTGGTGCGCCCAAATGCACGCACGATATCGTCGCCGGTGGTCTGGCCCGTGTAGTTGATGACCATCATGTACACGCGCGACTTGTCCTGGTGGCTCGCAAAGCCGGCGATCATCGCCACGATCACCACCGCGGTGAGCCCCACGAGCGCATACATGCCGGCACCGGCCGTAATGCCCGTGGTAATGGCCCAAAACAGATACAGCAGGTCGAGCGGGTCCTTGACCGCTGTACGGTAGCGGACGATAGACAGAGCACCGACCATACCGAGCGAGATGACCACGTTCGTCGAGATCGCGAGCGTGACCATGCAGGTAAGCACGCACATGCCCACGAGTGTCACGGCAAAGCTGCGCGAATACACCACGCCGGTAAAAAAGCGCTTGTACACGTAATAGATCAGGATGCCCATGGCGAGCGCCACGAGCAGCGACAGGCCAATCTTGGCAGGGTCGACCTGGCCAAACGCCTCCAAGACGGAGTTCTTAAAAAAGTCCCTGGTGCTCATGGTCTAAATATCCCCTCGGTTCTCAAAATCCGATTCCCAGTAATTAAATCCGCGCAGGTAGGCGGTCTTGTCATAACACAGGCAGTACTTAGAGACCGCCGTGAGTTCGGCCGCGCCCGGCGGCACCATATCGCGCACCAGCTGCGGACAAAACTCCGTAAACTTGACCTCCATCACCAGCTTGCCGGGCTCCAGGACCGGCAACGCGGGCAGCGTCGCGTCAAAGATATCGAAGCTTCCCACCGCGGCACGCACGTTCATGTCAAACGTAATGCGCACGGTGCCCTCATCCATCACCCACGGCTCGCGCTCGTAGTCCACGATGGTCCGCGGGCGCATCATGTTGCAGATGCACTCGATGTAGAACTCGCGACAGAGCGGATAGGTGCTCCTCAGCAAAAAGCCGTAGTCGCCAGCCAAAATCTGCTCAAACTCGCCGCGCGTAAGCGGCGCGTCCTCCTTGTAGATCCAGCTGCCGTACTTCTTTTTGCGCTCAAGCTTAATCACCTTGTCGCTGCCGTTATAGATGCGCACGCGATACTTTTTGCGCATGAGAATGCCGGCGTCTTTTTCCTCGTAGGCCGAGTTGCAGTAGTCGTCAAAATACAGGCTGCGAATGGTGTAACCACCCGCCCGCGCATGCTTGTCCAGTTTAAAAACCGGCGCCATGCGACAGGCAAGCGCGGAGTGCTCGCCCTCGTTAATGAGATATTTGAGCTCGTGGCGGTAACGCTCCTGCGTGGTACGTACAGGCGGAGCCGCCAAGCGCTCAAGCAGCGCGCTAGCCCTCCTCATACGTGTCCTCCACGACCTTACCGCCGTCTTGCACGTAAAAACACTTCATGCCGTAGTGCTTGCCGTCGTCAGTCACATAGTAGTCAAACGCATCTTGCCTATAACCGTCGGAGTTGGTGGCACGCACGCGCACAAAATACTGGCCGGTATCGGGCGCATCGCAGGTCACCTCGGGAAGCAGCACGTCCTCGGCCTTAAAGACCACATCGCCAATGGCATAGTCGCGCGCCAGCTCCACGGTGTAGCGAATGTCGCGCGCCTCAAAGTCATAGGACGCATCCCAATTAATACGAAGCTTACCGTTATCGATCTGCGGCACGCCGATGTAGAACGGCATGGGCTTTTTAAAACTCTCGCGAAAGCTCTTGTAGTTCTCCTCGATCTCGGAGGGAATCGCCGCGGCGATCTGCTCGTATTGGTCCTTAGTGACAGGCAGATGGTCGATATCGGGCGAAGCAAAGACTAGCGATTCAGTAACCTCGCGGTAGTGCTTGATCATCTTGCTCAGGCGTGCCTCGGTCATATACGAGCGCAGGTCCTTGACGGCGCGGTCGAGATCGCTGCGGAACGATTTGCTGCGCAGCGCACGATTGAACAGAACGTTGCCCCAGTAGTTGCTTACGCCGCGCTCCCAGCTCGCGTAGTCCGAAAACCCGGCAAGAGAAAGCTCCAGCTTACGCAGCATGCCGTCGTTATCCCAATCCAGGATATACCAGACCTTGGAGTTAAGCGGGCTGTACAGATAACAGTTACGGTTCTGCGTATCGCAGTTGCCCGTAAGGATCTGAAACGCCATCCAATAGACCAGGTTCTCGGTATCAAAGTAGGTGTCGAGCACGTCGTCGATCTTTTGCGATTCGTCGTTGAGCGCATCGAGCATCTCGATGAGCTTGGTGTGGTCCGTATCGCCCTTAATCTCGAGCATGCCCTCAAAGCTTGCCTGGTTGTAGTCAGGATCGTCGGCAAGCTTAATGGTGTCCTCGTAGCGATGGAAATCGAAGCTGTTCACCTTGTACAGGTGCCCGTTCTTATCCAAGCCGTGCGCCTTAAGCGCCGTCTTGTTGAGCTGCTCCACCTGCGTAAACAGGCCGTAGTCCTCAAAGATATCGTTGGACTTTTCGGTCTGGTCGCACACCCACAGATGCACAAACTGCGTGCGCAGGCCCATCATCTGGGGAATCCCACGGATAAGGTCGTAGGCCATCTTGTTGCGAAAACGCATACCCTCGCCCATGTGCTTGTTGAGCGCAATCGCGCGCTGTTGGCGCCAGGTACCCTTGCCCTTTTTGAGCTCCACCTTGTAATTCTTTTGCGAGTTATTGCTCGATGTCTGGCCGCGCACCTGCACGGTGGCATTGGGCGCTTCCTCGCCATAGCCAACCTCGCCGGCCACCGGGCCGTCTTCGTCGCCCGGCTGCAGCAGGCCCATAACCTGATAGCGCGTCACGCCCATGTCGGCATAGTCATACACCGAGTACGTGTTGATCTCGGCCCAGCTGTGGTCGGTGTTCTCGGAGCTGTTGCCGCGCGAGACCGTCAGGTACATGGTCACAATACCCGAGTCATCGTAGACCTCGTAGAGCTCGTCCTTGTCGCGCAGGTGCTTGGACTGGTCGGAGGCCTCGGCCTTTTTAATCTTGTCCTGCTTTTTGACCTTTTTAGTCGAGGAGTCTTCCTGCACCGAGCAGCCCGAAAGCAACAGCGCACCGGCAGCCGCCTCAAACAGGCGACGGCGAGACATCATCCTATCGGTCATCAGAACCTCCCCAATGCTTGCGATACACGCGAACTACTGCGCGCTCAAACGCGCCGTGCGGCACGCCCTTATGTCGGCATTCCTCATAGCGCTGTTCGGCATGGTCGAGCAAGCGGCCCAGCTGTGTAAAGCGACCCGTCTTGTCAGTTGCCACAATGGGCTGCTGGCTCAGGATACGATACGGCAAGTTGGCGGTATAGGTATCGAGCCGCAGCAGCGCCACGATAAAAAACCCCGCCGCACCCAACAAAAAGCCAAAGCCGTAAAACTGCTGCGACAAAAGCAACGACACGGCAGTCGCCAGCCCGGCCACACCGGCAAACAGGCCCGAAGCCAGCACGGCTCCCTTGTAGTCGGTAAAGTACAGCAAGATAAGCATCACCGTATTGCCCACGGCATACAAGCCATAGCCCACGCACAGCGTGCGAAAATACCCGTGCATAAGGCTGTTAAAGCCCAGCGGCAGGGCCGAGAGCACCGTGGTCTCGAGCGAAATGACCGCAGCGGTCACAAACAGCTGCTTGAGCGCGCAAAAGCGCAGTTCGCTATTGAGCGTGGAGAGCATCTCCTCCTCGGCCACCACAATGTCGCCCACCACGCCGCCGTCGTTGAACAGGCTGTAGTAGTCGCGGTAGCGCGGATAAAAGTTGACCTCGACCGAGACCACAAAGTTGACGGTCGTGACAAGGATCGTCAAAAACGCGATGAGCACCGGCACATCGTGGTAGGGGGCGCCATAAAACAAGCCCTTGACCTGCACGCCAAGGGGACCGGCCCAAATGATCACCAGGTGCGCAAAGAGTCCCAGATTGGTAAACAGGCCCGTGAGCGCCAGCGGCATAAACTGATCGAGCCACTGCAAAAAGAGCCAGGGGCTGCGGTCGCTCCGCGGAAAATACCGGTACAGCAGCACCACGTCCCAGGCCAGCATAACGCCGTAGCCCAGGGCGATTGATGCCAACAGGCCCTCGACCGGCGGCAGCCCTAGTGCCAGCGCGGCCAGGGCGCACAGGCACGCCACGCCAATGGCGGCCGCGAAGCTGCACAGGATACCGCGGTAGTCTTTGATGGCCGTGAGATAGCTCATGCCGTTCCAGTTGACGATCATAATGTTGAACAGCCACAGGCACAGCAGCCCCTGCAGCAGCGTGGCGCCCGAGAACAGCAAAAAGACGCCGTAGAGCACCGTGCCCGCAACGAGCATGATGGCGTTGGAGCCCCAAAACGAGGGCAGAATCTCTTCTTCGCGCTCGGCAAAGAGCATGTCGGCCAAAAAGCGCGTGACCGGCATGGAGAAAAAGCTTGTAAGCGTAAGAGAGGCCAGCAGCGTATAGGTCACCATGCACACCAGCAAATCCTGGTTGGCGCGCCCTACGCCCCACAGACCGCACAGCACCAAGATACCCACCTGGAGCAGCACGCCCAGCAACATGGGGCCCGTGCACACAATGCCGGCGTAGCCATAGGCGCGTATCGTGGCAAACAGGCCCTTGCGCCTAAACAGGCGCTTGAGCTCAAAACCGATTCCGGCCACCGGCTACTCCCCCTCTCTGGGCAGGTCAAACGCACGCGCCGTCTCGTCGTACAGCGCGCGATAGTTGGCGAGCATCTGCTCGTGCAAAAAGTACGTGGCAACGCGACGCTGACCGCGCTCCCCCATCTCAATACGGCGGACGCGGCTTGCGCACATGCGCTCCATGGCATCGGCTAAGCCCTTGCGATACATAGGCGGCGTCACAAAACCCGCCACGCCAAAGTCGTCGCCCGGGGCGCCCTCGAGCAACTCGCGGCAGCAGCCCACCTCGGTGGTCACGCAGGGGCGACGCGCAGCGAGCGACTCCAGCACGCTGAGCGGCTGGCCCTCGGAGATACTCGTCAAAATGGTAAAGTCGAGCTTTTCCATGTACTCGACCACGTTGACGCGGCCCGTAAAGATCAGGTCGCGCACGCCCAGGGTATCGACCAGCGCGTGGCACTCGGCTCCGTACTCCTCGTCGTCCACGCCGCCCATAATGTGCAGGCGAACCTTGGGCAGGCGCTCGTGCAGCTCAAAGAACGCATAGATCATGGTCTTGACGTCCTTGATGGGCGCCAGGCGCACCACCGCGCCAATGTCCACCCAGCCGTCATCAGGCTTTAAGGGAATGTCTTTAAAGCGGTCGAACTGGATGCCGTTGGGGATGACCAGGCATTTGTCCGCATCGCAGCCCATATCGATCTGCGTCTTGCGGGCGTTGTGAAACAGGCTCGTCACGCGAAAGGCGCGACGGTAGGTCTCCTCCGAAAGCAGGTAGAAAAAGCGAATCCAACGATCCTTAAACGACGGCACCACCCAGTCGGCGCGAATGATCTCTTCCTCGCGCTCACGGGTATAGATACCGTGCTCGGTGAGCAGCACCGGCGCATGCTGAACGCTTGAGCCCAGGCAGGCGAGCAGGCCGCCGTAGCCGGTCGAGATGGCGTGGTACACATCGGCCACCGGCACCTCGCTGCCCAGCAGGTAGAGCACAGGCAGCAGCATGGAGCGCATGGTATGGAATGCGTCGGCAAAGGGCGTGTAAGGGTACTCGGCCAGGCACACGTCGCGAAAGATATCCATAAACGTGCGGCTCTGCAAAATCGAGAGCGGATGCACGCGGCGGCGCTGGAAGATATCGAACAGCACGTCCCAATCCGGATTAGAGAGCGACACCAGGCGGCGCAGCGCCTCGCGCTCGCGGTCGTTAAAGTCGGCCTCTTCCTGCTCGCCCGAAAGGCGCAGGGCGTCGTCCAGGAACACCTCGTGTACCTCGACCACATTTTTGGGCAGCTCGTAGACAAACTTGCCGCGGTCGGCAGCATGCGCGCCGATCACCCACAGCACAAACTCGTGCTCGGGCATGGCCTGTATATAGCCGTGCATCCAGGTAGACACGCCGCCGTGCACATAGGGGTAGCAACCCTCGAGTACCAAGCAGATTCTCATTTGTCGCCACCCTCCTTACGCTCGATCGTCAGGGTATTATCATTTGCCTTGAGCAGATACAGATCGCCCGTAAGGTGCGTCAGTTCGCCACCCGTCACCGCACCCGGCTCGCCATTATTGGCGCGGAACATGAGCCACGCCTCGTCGTGGAAATTGCCCAGGCTGAGCGTCCAGGCATCCGCACTGGTATCCACGCTCACCGTAACCGACGAAAAGCGCTGAATGGCGCCCGAGCATTCCGAGCCGGTCTGGCGGCGCAGGTCGGGCGCAGACTTGGTAAGCCACTCCAGGTAGTCGACCAGGCCGCCCTTGTAGACCTCCCAGCCCTCCTTGGCTCCGCGATCGGGGTCCAAAAGGTCGTCCGGATGCATAAAATGCGTACTCACGTAGTGCATGTTGAGTTCGGACACGGCTGCCAGACGCATATAGGAATCGTTGACCATGCCGCCCGAAACAATACGTGGCTGCTCCACAATGCCATCGCTCGCCACGCCAAACTCCTGCACGTACGGCAGGTCGGTGCCATCCTCAAAATACGTACTGGCGATGGTCTTAATGCGCGGAACGTCGGTGCCGATAAGCTTACGCGCACGGGCCGAAAGGATATTCGACGGCGGCACGTAGACCGAACCGTGCGCGTTGGGCAGGACCTCGTCTTGAAACGCGATAAGCTCGTTAAGCGATGCGACGAGCGTTTCCTTGTTCTTCCACGTCTTGTAATCGTACAGCGTGCCGTAGTCGGTATTCCAGAGCGCCAGCGGCTGATGGTTGTAGCCGTGAAAGCCCAGCTCTCCGCCCATCTGTAGCAGCATACCGCCAAAGTAACGGAACTGCGTGGTATCGGCCTGGCGCGCGGGCTCGGTCTGGTTGACCGCGTCCTCGTAGTTTTCGATCATCACGCCGGTATAGCGAATGCCGTATTTTTGCGCGAGCTTTTGCAGATCGGGCCACCAGACCTTGGTGTAAAAATCGGCAATGGAAAGGCCGTAGTCACGCTTGATATAAGTACCATCGCCCGAGGGCACAGGGCTAGGAAAGTCGTCCAAATAGAACACGGCGCTGTTGATGACCGGATAGGCCGTGGCATCACCCAGCAAGCTTATGGCCGAAGCATAGAACCCACGCATGACCTTGTCGTAGATGCCAATGTTGCACACCACGGTGTGACCACTGCCGCAATCGTTAGACCAAATGAGCGGCGTGCCCGCGTCACCGGTCTTTGCCCATACGTGCGCCGTATCGCGCAATGAAACCGAGAGCGAAGAATCGAAGGGATCCGAGAACTCGTAGCGCTCTCCTCCGCCCAACATAAAGTCCTCGCTCGGAACGATACTTTCGGCTTTCGCATAGTCATATCCGGCCGATTCGATCCCAAGCTTGGAAGCAATAGCCTGCAGGTAGTTCGAGTTATCTGGCGTCATGCCCAGCATGAGCGAGCCGCCCGCACTCACCCAACTCATCAGATCGGTCAGATGCGTACCCAGTCCGTCAAGCGAGGGCATAAGCACAATCACGCGATCAAACGACGTGAGCGACGGGATCGCGTCCGCACCGTCGGTGGCAATATCAACATCGCGATGGGCGATCTTCATGTCCAGCAAAATCTGGTCGAACTGGTCTTTAACGTCGTCGACGCCATCTTGATCCGAGTCGGTAATGACCAGGCACGTGGGCTTTTGGCCAAAGATTGCCGAGGAGGCCGGCACCGCATCGTTGGCGGCAAGCATCCCCAGCTTATGCTGGCCCGCACTGTACTGCACGCCGGCACGCTCCACCAGCAGCACGGCGGCCATGGCAATAAAGACCGCCCACACCACGAGGAGCCCCATCCAACGAAAGCGACCTGCACGGTCGCGGATATGTTGCGCCACGCTCATCTGGCCTCCTCCCCGTCGCGCCAAAACGCCAACTTATCGCGGTTGTCGGCGCTCAAATACACATGTTGCTTGTCAATCGCATCGATCACACGGTGGACCTCGTCACCATCACGGCGCATCACGGCCAGGCGCAGGCAAAGCATCCAAACCTCCTGCTCCTCGGGCACGTCGAGCACCAGCTGGTCGATCACGGCCTGCGCCTCGTCGATCCGTCCGACATCGGCCAGCGCCGTCGCATATCGAATGTGCAGCTCAAAGGTGTCCTCGCGCTCGCAGCGACGCGCAAGCAGGCGCGCGTACTGTTGGCGCTGAATCTGAGCCACGCGCCCCTCAGCCAAGCCCGAGCCCAAGTATTCACCAAGAAAATCGCAGTATTCGTTGAGGTTTTGCGCGCTCGGGTCCGTCTTAAAGGCACGCTCCAGCTGCTGCAGTTTAAGGTCGGACTCCTTGGAGATCTGCGCCACCGCCGTCGCGGCATAGTGAGCCACCTCAACGTCGTCGTTAAGCTTAGCCGCCTGCAGCTGCGCCAGGTACGCGTCGGGCTCCTCGGTGAGCATGGAGAGCATTAGGCGGCGCCGGTCTGCCGGGTCGTTGACGATGAGCGCCTCCTCGAGCGGGATCACGCCTGCATCGGCATCACGTTCGTGCACTAAGATGCTGCGATGCAGGTCGTCGTTGAAGCGCAGCGACTCCAGCGCAGACTCATTCAGTCCCTCGCCAAACACCGCGCTGCAGACCGATAGCAGAACCACCAGCAACGGGCCCCACAGCGGCACCAGCACTATCACAGGCAGCATGTGCCCGCGCACCGGCAGCAGGCCCAACTTCATGAGCGTCCACAGCACCAGGCAAACCAGCGCATGAATCAGCAGCAAGACGGCAGCAACGACAAGCGAGATCAAGCGGCACCCCCCTCACCGTCACCGGTGTAAGAGATGTGCTGCAACAGCGCCACGATATCCTCGCCGTCGACGGGCTCCACCTCAATCTGCTTTTCGCTCAGGCGCTCGCGGATAATGGGCAGATCGCATGCCTTTGCCTGGCGCATAAGCAGGTAGAGCACGTCGCCGTCGATCAGGCCCGCCGCATCGCTCTCGCGGATCGCCGACCCAATCGCGCCCACCAGCTCGCCGATAGGCTCCATGCCTGGTACCACGCGCAGGAGCAAAAAACTCCCCATCTTGCCATCTGCCAGCGCCTGCTCGGCCGCGAGCTCTTGGCCAAAGGCAGCCTGCTTGAGCACGCAAGTGCCGTCAACGCAGCGTTTATCCTGTGCCACCGCCTCATAGTCAAAGGCACGGCCCAGCGCGCTTTCGACCAGGCCACACAAGATGCGGAACAGGTTTTGGTAATAGAGGGTCATTTGGTTTTCGGCCGCGCGACGCACAAAGATCAACACGGCGGGTGCCCCATCGCGCTCGATCGTATATCCAAACATGGGAAGCCCCGGCATCAGTTCGCGGTTCACCCACAGGTTCGAACGACCCCCGTCGCTCAAAAGAGGTGCAAGCTGCTCAAGCGTGAGCGAACGTGCGGCATCTTCGGCAATCGCGGGACTTGCCGCCACCAGGCGTGCAAATGCCCCGCCCGAAACATGGTAGATCGCCACCGAATCGTTCTCGAGGATCTCGCCCAGAAGCTCGCAGCACTTGCGATAGATGTCGCGTGGGTTGAGCACGTCGAGCTCCTGCGTCACGGCAAAGATCTTGCCAAAGCTGTCGTGGCGACCCACGATCTGGCGCCTGTACGCACGCTTGTCCTCGATCGCGTCGTGATAGAGCTGCGTAAGGAACGTATTGCGGTTGCGCACGAGCTCGTTTTGATCGCGCTCCGCCCTAATGGCTTCGCTGTTGCGCAGCTGCACATAGCCGCACACGGCACCCACAACAAAGTACGCAATAAACGGCAGCCAGTTGGACGGCTCCCAGAACAGGCCCTGGAAGGTATAGCCGTACAGAGTAAAGTAACTCGCAGCCAAACCCACCGACGCCAGCAGCGCCGCAACCAGGCCAAAGTCCAAGCCATACAGCGTGCCGATCAGCACCACGTAGAGCAGGCGATAATCGAGCACGTTGAGCTGGGTCGATTGGGAGAACAAGCGCTCCAGCACTTCAAAGAGCACCCAGGCGGCTGCCGTCTCCAGGCATTTGACAGGCAGCGTGCGCATTTGAATGCGGTCGATGGCCGCGCGCAAGGGGTTGACCTTCTTTGCACGGCCAGCATCCCAGCGAGCCTGAATGGTCGAGAGGTCGCGCAGCAAGTCGTAGCGCTGAAACCAGCCATAGCGCACGCGAGCGACGTCGCTGGCGGGCAGGGCGTAGCCGGCAGAATCGCCATAGGCAACTGAGAGCCCTGGGAACAGCGCCTTGAGGGCGTCGCCCACCTCACCCACCGTGTGATGGAAGGTATCGACTACGTCGAGCGTCTCAAAGTTAGCATTCCAGCTGTCGAAGATACGGCGTACCAGCACCGAAAGCTCCTCGGCACACAGCAGGGGAAACGCCGCATCCTGCGCGCCCTGCAGAGCGGCCGATCCGGTTGAGCATGCGTCGAACATCGGCACCAAAAACGGGTCCTCCAGCGCGGCAGACGCGGTATAGAGGAACGGCACGCGCAGGATCTTGGTCTGAACGCCCTCGCGAGCAGCGTAGTAGCGGCACAGGTCGTTGGCTGCGTGCGCGATAATGCCCTTGCCCGTTCGCCCCGCGGCATCGGCGGCACCCTCGGCACCCGCGGGCCCCGCTACATACAGCAGTTGGACCCGGCGACCCGCGCACGTACGAAAGACCGAGCGCAGCAGCTCGATATCGCCCACGGAATCGGTATGCGGGGTAAGGTAATTAGACAGGTAAACCACGCGGTCGAACTCGTAGGCCTGATCCAGGTGCTGGAGGAGCTCTTTCCACGAGGCATGGGGCGACGACTCGTCGCGGCGCGCTTCCGCGGCAGCGACGACCTTAACGTGGTCCCCGGGGAACGCCTTGGCACAAAAGTCATCGTCAACATATGCGGTGTTGCCAACAACCAGCACCTCCATGGCGCACCCCTCCCCTAAAATCCACATTTGTCATAGTCAAACATGCGTATTGTACGCTGTCAACGCGAGCCAAGGCGCCTTTAAGGCTGTTTTAAGAACTTTTTTAGGGGATGTGGGGACATCGAGAGTGCTAAATGAGCACCCAATCCAGAAGTGCGGTGAAAAACCGAGACCTGTCGACCAGACCCCAGTTTTGGGCACCCGCGACCTGCGGTTTTGTTACCAAAAATCAGGTTGTGCTCGGAAGTTCCCGATTGTTCCCCGCGCTTACGTCAGCGGCGATAAAAACCCACTACCCCAAAGCGAAAACGCGACAACATCCAGTAGTCGTGGAAACATCAAAGGGCCGTTGCCGGAAACCAAACAACGACCCTTCTTTGTCTCCGCCTCACGTAGAGTCCGCGACGACTGTATCACTGAGGATTTTTTATCGTAACGTCAAGCGACCCAACAGGGCGACAAGTGGCAATGTGGCTGTTCGGCTCCAATCTCTAACTAAAAACTAATGGCCACCCTTTCTTCGAAGCCTCTGCCTTTGAGCGCTCGTTTAACTAATTGAAGCCGTCACGTGCTGCTCCCCTCTATCAAATCCCGCAAACGATACGCGCACGACGAATCGAATTGATCGATAAGGAAATCGAACACGATGCGCAAATCGCCTCTCAGCATTCCCCGGTGAGCCATCTCCGGCCCCAGCTTATCGACAGCACAAGTGCAAATTTCCTCGAGATAATATTGCATATTTGAATTTTGTCGCAAAGAAGAGAGGCAGACCCCGTTGCGGATAACCGCCGCGCACCAATGGAGGCCATTCGCCAGATGCTCGGGAACAACCTCATGTAGCAGGTATGCGAACGAAGTCAGAGTCGCAGCCCCTTTTTGTCGCCGTGAGACCTTGGAGAAGAAGCCATCCCACCGGTCATAGTCCAAAATTGATTCAAAATCGATATGCGACCAAGACGGATCCGCAAAAAGCAGTGCTTCCAGCAAATCCTCAGGGTCGCTCCTGCGACCATCGCTCAAATTTCCGGCTCTTCGGTGGTTTCTGTGGGAGAGATTCCGGCATAGGCCCAGCTCAGCGGGC
>URTD01000021.1 GCA_900550735.1 uncultured Collinsella sp. | reverse complement strand
GAACGCGGTTCTCGAACGAGCCACCGTACTCGTCGGTGCGCTGGTTGAGGATGGCCGAGCACAGCGAACCCACCAGGCGGTCGCCGTGGACCTCGATGGCGTCGATGCCGGCCTGCTGCGCGCGGGCGGCCGAGGCAGCGATGGCCTCCTTGATCTGGGTGAGCTGCTCTACGCTCGCCTCGTTCACAAAGTGCTGCATGTCGTGGTGCAGCTTGGCGTATGCCTGATTGCGAATCTCGTTGGACTCGGCCATCTTGGCGGCAAAGGTCTCCTCGTCGCCGGCGGCCTTGGCCTCCTGCGCGGCCTTGGCAGCGGCCATGGAGCCCATGACCATGCGGCCGACACCGGGCACGTCGTACTCGGGGTGGAACAGCTGCAGCGCAACCTTGGCACCGTGCTTGTGGACGGCGTCGGCCAGAGCCTTAAACGTGGGGATCTGGGCGTCGGTTGCCAGCTTGGGCGTGGGGCTCGCGGTCATGACGGGAGCGACGTCGCCGATGACGATGTAGCTCACGCCGCCACGGGCCAAGCGCTCGTAAAAAGCCAGGCTGCGCTCGCCGATGGAACCGTCACGCTCCTCGTAGCCGGTGGTCAGCGGCGGAAACATAATGCGGTTCTTGAGCTCAAGGGGGCCAACCGTAATGGGCTGGAGCAGCTTGGATGCAGGTGTGGTCATGGACATTCCTCTCTTGTAGGCGCGGCGGCGATGATGCCGCGTAGTTATCTAGAGGATATGGCATGGGAATACAGCAGCGCAACGGAAATCGGCGAATATCAGGTGGCGGCAGGTGGATGGGGCAGAGCGGCCCGTCGGTTTGCCCGCCGGTTTATCTCAATCTGTAACAGTTACGCGGCAAAACCGGGTCTTACTGTTACAGATCGAGACATTCCTCTCGGCCCATCCTCAACAATCTAGATCTGTAACAGCTAGGCCCACTTTTGGCCCCTATCTGTTACAGATCGAGACAAACCAAACCCGCCTGCTAGAAAATCTCAATCTGTAACGGTTACTCGGCAAAAACCGTCCCTCGTGTTACAGATTTAGACAAACACGACCCAACCCACCGGTATATCTCGATCTGTAACACCAAGCCGCCCAAATCGGGTCTAGATGTTACAGATCGAGATTTTGTTTGAGAGGCCGAGAATTGGACCGAAAACACAGTCCCGGAATAACAAAAAAGCTCGCCGGCTAGGCCGACGAGCTGCAAGTTCTTGGTCGCGGGGGCAGGATTTGAACCTACGACCTCCGGGTTATGAGCCCGGCGAGCTACCAGACTGCTCCACCCCGCAATGTCTGGGCGCCTCCTGTGCGCAAGTAAGAATATTACGCGGGAGTTCGGTAAACGGCAAGGAAAATCTCGTAGAGCATAATTCCTTCATATTTAAACCACTCAGCCCCTATCACCGTAAACGAATCGCAGCCGAGCGCCGTCGACGGCACGTATACAATGGTGCGCGTCCTTTTATGCCGACACCGGGAGTAGACATGCTGCTCGCTATCGATATGGGAAACACGCAGACGGCCATGGGCCTGTTTGACGGAGACGAGCTGGTGCAGTCGTGGCGCATGCCCACCGACCGCTCCTATACCGCCGACGAGATCCATGTGCGCCTGATGGGTTTCTTTAAGATGTACGGCCTTTCGCTCGATGCGGTCGACGCGATCGCCTTTGCGGGCGTGGTGCCGCAGCTCTCGCGCGAGTGGCACGCCGTGGCCGACCGCATTGCCGCGGACGCCATCGTCATCGGGCCGCAGACGGCCGCCGTAACCAAGCTGCGGGCGGCGCGCCCCCAGGCCGTTGGTGCCGACCGCATCGCCAACGCCGTCGCTGCCGAGACCTTCTATGGCGCGCCGGCGATCGTGGTGGACTTTGGCACCGCGACCAATATCGACGTCATCGATGAGGACGGTTATTACATTGGCGGAGCGATCGCGCCGGGCATTCGCATCTCCATGGACGCGCTTGCCGCCCGTGCCGCCAAGCTCGCCAGCGTGCCGCTCGAGGCGCCCGAGCACGCCATCGGCCGCGATACCGAGGAGTGCATCAAGGTCGGCGCCGTAACGGGCGCCGCCGCCATGGCTGAGGGCCTGGTCGCGCGCATGAAGCGCGAGCTGGGCCGCGAGGATGCCACCGTTATCGCCACGGGCGGTCTCGCCAGCATCGTCGCCGATTCGACCGATGCCTTCGACGTGGTCGACGGACAGCTCACCATCAAGGGTATCTGCGAAATCTACCGCCGCATGCAGAAGCTGGGATAGAGCAGGGGCTTAAGTCGAGCGCGCCCGATGCCACAGTCCCCGCAAATGCTCGCCAAGCCTATTCCTCAGACAGGCGAAACCCTCCCCGGCACAGGCCGAGGAAGATCTTGTTGTCATCGTTGTCTTTGAGCGCGGGCGCCTCGCGTTACAGTCCGCGAATCCGTACGGCCTCAGGCGGAAACTCCTGCTCGCCGGCATCGGTCTTAATGGTCGCGCGGCCCCAGATGTCCAGGCCTGCAAACACACCGACCGCAAGCGGCAGGCCGTTGGGCGACACCGCCGCAACTTGGCGGCCCAGCAGCGGCACCATGTCGAAGTACTCGCCCAGCACGGGAGCCAGCGGCCCTGCGGCGCCTTGCGGCGTGTTGGCAACAACCGCCCAAGCGTCCACGCGGGCCAGCACGGCGGCGGCCAGCGTCTCGACCAGCGCTTCGTCAGCCACGTCCACACCAAGCTCGCCCAGCGCCGAACGCTCAATATCCACCGTCACGGCACCGAACATGCCCGCGGCACCGGCACCGCCGTTCACGGCAACACGCGCGAGCGACGTCTCAAACGCAGGCGCACCGCACACGATATCGCTCGGCCACCGGATACCCACCTTGCCGGAAAGGCCCAGGCCCGGCGTCGACACTGTGCCCACAAGCGCATCCATCATGCCCATCGCGGCCACAAACGGCAGGCCGTGGAAGGCGTGCATATTCACATCCGGACGCACGACCAGCGAAAACGTCAGCGAAGCATCGCCCGCGCTCCACGCGCACCAGCCCGCGGACACGCCCTCGCGGCCCGCGTTACGCGCCGCGTCGAGCTCGGTGCCGGCGGCAACAGCATTCATCTCGATCATCTACATACGCCCCAATTCGCCAACGATATGGCCCACGCGGTCCTCGGGCTCCTTGACCTCGACACCGTTGTAGCGGAAGAACCGCGCCGGGTCGTGCATCAGGTCCTCGAGCGGCACCAGCACAAAGTCGCGCTCGCCAATGAGAGGATGCGGCAGGCGCAGCTTTTTGCCGCCGTGGGTCTCGCCATCCATCCACAGCAGGTCCAGGTCGATGGTGCGCGGACCGTTGGCCTTGGCCTTCTTGGAGCGGTCGCGCCCCAGCTCGGCCTCGATCTTCATGAGCTCATCGAGCAGCACCAGCGGCGCCAGCTCGGTCTTGATCTCGATGACGGCGTTGGCAAACGCGTCCTGGCGCGTCTCGTAGGCCGGCTCGCTCTCGTAAATCTTGGAGGAGTTGGACACGCAGGTGAGTGGAATCTCGGCGATCATCTCGCGTGCGGCGCGGATGTTGTCGCAGCGATGCCCCAGGTTGGAGCCCACGGCCACAAACGCGCGGCGCGGCTGCGGCTTGGCAACCGCCCAGTAACCGTTCAGGAACTGCGCAAAACCCGCGGCGTCGTGCACGCGCACGATGTTGGCACCGGCCTGGATGGCGCCCAGGCACACGCCAAACGTGGCGGCATCGCGCTCGGCGGCCTCGGTCACGCCCGAGACGGCGCCCACAAAGCGCTTGCGCGACACGGCGCACATGAGCGGGTAGCCCAGCGACGCCATCTTGGCAGTCTCGCGCTGGATGACGATGTCCTCGTTAGCCGACTTACCAAAGCCCGGGCCAGGATCGATGCAGATGCGGTCGCGCGACACGCCGGCATGGATGAGCGTGCGGGCCTGGTCGGACAGAAAGCCCATGACGCGGCGCATGATGGGCGCCGAATCGGGCAGGGTAAAGCGGCGGAGCTGCGAGGTGGGCACATAGGCCTCCTCACGGCGGGCACTGCGGCGCATCATGGCGGCCAGGCGGTCATTGGACTCCGATGCGGCCTCGATGGCTGCGGGCGCGGCCTCGGGCGCGGGCGCGACGGTCTCGGCGGCAGCAGCCTGCTCGGCGGCCGGCGTCTCCTGCTCGCTTGCAGGCTCGGACGTGGGCTCCGGTTCGCCAAACGGCAACGAGGGCTGCACCACGCCGCCCGGAAGCTTGGCCTCCGGCTTAGGCTCGCCCAGCAACTTGCCGCGACGGCGGCGAGCCGGCTTCTCGGCCTCGCGCGCCTTCTCGGCAACAAACGCCGCTGCCGAGGTATCGAGCTGCACCGTTGCGTGCGTGCGTGCGGTCGCGGCGACCTCGCCGGCGTGCATTACGATGACGCCGCAGGTGCTCGTCTTAACAAACTCGACCATCTTGGGATCGGTGAAGCCGGTCACGTCGTTGACGATCGAGGCGCCGCAGCGCACGGCCGCCTTGGCAACCGCCACGTGGCGCGTGTCGATCGAGACGATGGCACCCTCTTTGGCCAGCGCGCGCACAACGGGCAGCACGCGGCGAGCCTCCTCGTCGGGGTTGACCGGAGTAAAGCCGGGACGCGTGGACTCACCGCCCACGTCGATGATGTCGGCGCCGGCGTCGAGCATCGCCAGGCCGTACTCGATGGCGGCATCCGGGTCGAAGTGCTCCCCGCCATCGCTAAACGAATCGGGCGTCACGTTGAGGACGCCCATGATGCGCGGACGGTCAAAGCTGAGCTCGTACTTTCCGCACCGCCATGTCTTGCTGTCGTTCGCCATGAACATCCTCCTAAAATGCCCACGCCGCCGAGCTTGGGGAGCTGGCGGCGGGGTCGCTTTGCACTCAGTCTTTCTATTGTATCCGCGCACGCGGGCTAGAACGCAAACGCGGCCGCGATGTCGCAAGAAATCAGCAGGTCGGCATTTGCATCCTGATCGGTAGGAGCAAGATTGCAAATAGCCAGCGTATCGCCGGTAAAGTATCGCGTAAGGCCTGCCGCCGGATACACCACGAGCGAGGTCCCGCCCACAATGAGGGCATCGGCCGCGGCGATGGCGGCAACGGCACCGGTCAACACATGCTCGTCGAGCGGCTCTTCGTAGAGCACTACATCGGGCTTGATGCGGCCACCGCACGCGGGGCACGCAGGCACGCCCGCGGCATCCTCGTGCTCGCGCGAGCAAATCCACTCGGCGCTATAGACCGCGCCGCCCGACTGGCAAATGTTGCGATGGACCGATCCGTGCAGCTCAAACACTCGCTGTGAGCCGGCCATCTGATGCAGGCCGTCGATATTTTGCGTCACCACGGCATTTAGCTTGCCGGCGCGCTCCAGCTCGGCCAGCTTGGTGTGGCAGCGGTTGGGTTTAGCGTTAAGCGCGATCATCTTGGTGCGGTAAAAGTCGAAGAACTCCGCCGGATGCGCCTCGTAAAAGCTATGCGACAGCATGGTCTCGGGCGGATAGGCAAACTGCTGGTGATACAGGCCGTCCACGCTGCGGAAATCGGGAATGCCACTTGCCGTAGAAACACCAGCGCCGCCAAAGAAGACCACGCGCTTGTGGGTGTCAAACAGATCCGCCAGCGCGGCGGAGGCCTGCCTGGGGTCCGATATTGCCTGCGTCATATGAGTCCTCCGTCCTTGTTAGTCGGGCAGCGTTGAGCGACGTCCCAGCATGCGGCCTTTAAGTCAGCATGCGCGGATCCCGCCCCGCCCCTGTTGCGCTAATCTTAAGCCTGCCAACCCCGCCGAAAGGACACCATGCCTCAGACTTACACTTTCGCCTCGTGGAACGTCAACGGCCTGCGCGCCGTGCTCAAAAAGGACCCGAGCTTTATCCAGATCGCGCAAGAACTCGACGTCGATATCCTGGCGCTGCAAGAGACCAAGTTGCAAGAAGGCCAGGTCGATATTGACCTGCCCGGCTATCACCAAACCTGGAGCTACGCCGAGCGTAAAGGCTATTCGGGCACCGCGGTCTTTAGCCGCCAGGAGCCGCTGCGCGTACTGCGCGCCGATGCGCTGCTGCCCTACGCCGGCGAAGGCGAGGCGGCCGTGCTCGTCGCCCAAGCCGCAACCGAGGGCCGCGTCTGCGCGCTCGAGTTCGACAAATTCTGGTTTGTGGATGTCTACACGCCCAACGCACAAAATGAGCTCGCGCGCATCGACGTGCGCATGGCCTGGGACGATGCCTACCGCGGCTTTTTGAGCGCACTTGAACGCGAGACCGGTAAGCCCGTCGTAACCTGCGGCGACTTTAACGTAGCGCACGAGGAAATCGACCTTAAGAACCCCAAGTCCAACCGCGGCAACGCAGGCTTTTCGGACGAGGAACGCGGCAAGTTTACCGAGCTGCTCAACGCCGGCTTCACCGATACCTGGCGCGCGGCAAACCCCGACGTCGAGGGCGTCTACAGCTGGTGGAGCTACCGCTTTAATGCCCGCAAGAACAACGCCGGCTGGCGCATCGATTATTTCCTGGTGAGCGACGCAATCGCCGGCAACGTTCGCGACACCGGCATCCGCGGCGACATCTTTGGCAGCGACCACTGCCCCGTCACCCTCGCGCTAGAGCTCTAGCGCCAAGCAATTCCTGGGGGACAGAGGAAAACAGATCATGTGACCCCTCTCCCCCTATAAGTTGCGGTGGAGTAGTTCCTGTTTGGGCAGCAAATAGCCAAAAACGAGAACTATTCCACCGCAAGTTCGTGTGGGAACGCGAAATGCCCTACAGTCCGTATTTCACGACGACACGGTTAATGCGACGGCACCAAGGCTTGTACAAGGCGGCCAAAAACACGCAGGTCGCAAGGCCGTGCGTGATATCGAACGGCACCGCCGTGGCAAGACGTGCCACGGCACCCGCCCAAGTAAGCGGCCGTACAAATCCAATGATGTCATACGCGTTGATCACGACGCCATAGAGCAGGCCCGACGCAAAGCCGTACGCCAGCAGCGCTGGCATGCGCACGGTGCCGTCGGCGCGGTCGAACGCACCCGCATACGCCAGCGCACCGCCAACGTATCCCACGAGCCCCCAGGCATACATCTGCCACGGCGTCCACATGCCCTGTCCAAAAAAGAAATTGCTGGTCAGCGCCGCCAGCGCGCCAACCATAAAACCGTTGCGGCGACCAAGCGTCGCCCCCGCGATAATGGCGATGGCGCTCACCGGCTTAAAGTCGGGAATGGGCCCAAACAGGATGCGCCCCGCCGCCGCCAGCGCCGCCAGCACCAGCGTGGGCATAATCTGGCGCAATCCCGGACGAGATGCCTCGTAACCCGCAAAGAACAGCGCGAGCACCAGCGCCACCACAACCAGCATGGCCAATGCTGCCTGCTCAACACCCGACAGCAACGCGGCAGCCATCACCGCCGGCACCGCCAACAACAGCGGGACCTCCAGTTTTGCAAGCAAGCGCGCGACGCGATAATCCGTCATCCCATCACGCCCTATAAAACACGTTATCGGCAAAGAAGTCGGCCGGCGGCTCCATGCAGGCAATCTCGCCGTCAAACATCATGACGACGTCGTCGGCTACCTGCTCGGCAAAGTCCAAATCGTGCGTAGCCATGATGACGGTGCCGCCAGCCTTCGCATGGTCACGCAGGGCGCGGGCAATGATGCGGCGGCTGAACAGGTCTAGACCCTTGGTGGGCTCATCGAGCAATAGCAGTTCGGGGCCGATTAGCAGCAGTTTTGCCAATGCAAGCAGTTGACGCTGCCCGCCCGAAAGATCGTACGGATGGCGTCCATCCAGACCCGACAACCCCAAGCTCGCCGCACGCTCCCGCGCCAAGTTCTCGTCATATCCGCAGGTCGAAGCCCATTCCATCAGCTCGTCGCGAACCGTATCGGCAACCAGCAATGCTTTGGGATTCTGAGGCAGCAGCGCCGCCGAGGCCGCTCCGCGCACCATGCGGCCGCGCTGCAGCTTGGCGGTCTTCGCCAGCACCGAGAGTATCGTCGACTTACCGCATCCGTTGCCGCCCACGATCGCATGCACCGCACCGGCCGAAAACGTCACGTCGAGCCCGCGCAGCACCCAACCGCCCGCGCGATCGTAGCGAAACCAGCCTTCCGACAGGGTGGTAGCCGACCCGCCGTGCATTTTTTGGAGTATTCTGCTTCCATCCGTGCGCGGGAAGGCTTCCGAGCCATTCTCGAGCGACGTTTGCGCCACAAATTCGGACGATTTGTCCAATTCTGAACTTTTTTTCGCGCTCGATACGTCCCCGGGCGGCTCCAGAGAGCCCAAATTGTCCTCACGCCTGCTGAATACTCCGTTTTTTGCACATCGGATGGCACCCCACCCCAACATGTCATCGGAAAACAGCGATTCTCGGCGTCCCAAAGAAGACATATCCGCCACCTCGCGCACGCGACCGCCCTCAATCCGGTACGTACACGTCGCATACTCGAGCATCGGCCGCGGCTGATGCGTCGCCACAACAACCGTGCAGCCCAGCTCGCGATTCACACGAAACAGCGCGTGCAGGAAATTCTTCTCCGCAACCGGATCAAGCTGAGACGTGGGCTCGTCGAGCAGCAGCACGCGCGGGCGCAACGCCAGAACGGCCGCCAACGACAGCAACTGTTTGCGACCACCCGAAAGCGTGTCAGTATCGCGGTGAAGCCAATCTTCCAGCCCAAAGAAATAGCTGGTCTCAGCTACGCGACGGCGCATCTCATCACGTGCTAGCCCCAAGTTTTCCAGGCCAAACGCCATCTCGTGCCACACGGTTTCGCACACGATCTGGTTCTCGGGATCCTGGAACACATAGCCCACGCGCTCCGCCGATGCCCGCACATCCATGTCGGCGACGGGCTCGCCCAGCACGCGCAGCTCGCCGGAGCGCGTACCCGCCGGCGCGATCTCGGGCTTGAGCAGCGACAGCAGCGTCGACTTGCCCGAACCGGTACCGCCAACAAGCAGTGCAAACGCACCTTGGGAAACACGCCAATCAAGCCCCTCGAGCACCGGTGCCTCGGCCCCGGGATAGGCAAAACTAAGGCCTCGCACCTCAATCGCCGGCGCGGCCGAGCCATATGCCACACCCGCCGCCGAGCTCCTATCCAACCGAGCCATCAGCCAAACCTCTTCTCATCAATCGCGTGCGACGCGCAAGGCAGCATCATCCAGGCAGCGTACACGACATAGCCCAGCCACGGCGCCGGCACCGATAGTTGCGGGTAAAACGAATACTGCATCGTCGCAGTCCACGCCACTGCCGTCGTGGCCATGCCAAACAGCGCAAGTCCAACCAGCGCGGCAACATCGCCGCGCCCCAGCCGATACCGCGCATACGTCGTTCGACGCGTCGCGGCGCCCCACCCACGGGAGCGCATGGCGTCCGCGCGCTCCAGCGAATCTTCCATGCCCCAGCCCATCAACACGCTCGACGCCCGCAGGCGCGATCGCACGGGATCGGTGGGCACGCGGCCCGGCACATCAATCGCATCCTGCACCGCCAGCACCGTACGACCGCGGCGTAAAAACTGCGGGATAAGCCTCATGCACATCGAGATCATGAGCGCAATCACCGGTGCGGCATTGCCCAGCAGCGCGAGCACCTTGTCGTATTCGAGCATCGACGCCGCGGCCTCAAACCCCAGCACGCTCGCCACAAACAGCCCGCCCATGCACAGGCCGTATACCATGCTTTCCAGATACACCGCGCGCATGCCAATACGGAACAGCTCCGTCGAGCCCGAGGCGCTAAACAGCGGATTGACCAGCGCGATAATCAAAATCACCGGCAGCTGCCAGCGGAGTGCGCCCAGCGTGCGGGCAGCCCCGCGCGTCGCAAATCCATACGCCAGCCCGCCCGCAAGTGACAGCGCAATCAGCACCGGCTGCATCGAGAACATGGTGAGCCCCAGCGTCAGCACCATGTAGAGGGCCGGCACAGCCGGATGCGACATCGAGAATGCCGCGACGGGCTCGCCGCCAAACTCCTCTTGTATGTTGTCCACGGGCACCCCCGTCCCCTCGCTCAAACGACAGCTCCGCAGCACCGCCAACGCCGCACGCAAGCAGCGCAAACGCCACGCCGGCGGCACCGACATCGGCCGCCATGAGCCAATCGCTACGCGCTCAACATATGCCTGCGGTATCATATTGCGCCGTGTATCGTTTCCAAACACACGTCTCTATAACGTAACAGGAGATCACATGGACGCAACCGCAATTATCCTCGCTGCCGGCGAGGGCACCCGCATGAAGTCGAACCACTGTAAGGTTTCGCACAAGATCCTGGGCAAGCCCATGGTCCAGTGGATCGTCGACGCCACCATCAAGGCCGGCTGCAGCCGCGTCGTGGTCGTCATCGGCAGCCACGCCGACGAGATGCGCGCCCTGATCGACGGCGCCTACGCCAACAGCGCCACCAAAGTCGAGTGCGTTGAGCAGACCGAGCGCCTGGGCACCGGTCACGCCGTGAAGGTCGCGCTCGAGGCCTGCGGCATCACGCAAGGCCCCGTCGTCGTGCTCAACGGCGACCTGCCGCTCATCACCGCCGACACCGTCGCCAAGTTCGCGCAGACCGTCGCCACCGGCGAGCTCGCCTGCACCGTCATGACCATGACCCCGCCCGACCCCTTCGGCTACGGCCGCATCAAGCTGGGTGCCGACGGCCAGATCGAACGCATCATCGAGCAGAAGGACTGCACACCCGAGCAGGCCGCCACGCTGCTCGAGTGCAACGCCGGCTGCTACGCCTTCGACGGCGCGCAGCTCGCCGCGCACATTGACGAGATCGGCAACGACAACGCGCAGTCCGAGTACTATCTGCCCGACATGCTCGAGATCCTCAAGGGCCACGGCCAGGCAGTCTCCATCTTCCACTGCGATGACTACCGCGACGGCCTGGGCGTCAACAGCCGCATCCAGCTCGCGCAGCTCACCGCCATCGCGCGCGACCGCATCAACGAGCACTGGATGGCCGAGGGCGTTACCTTCATCGACCCCACGCAGGCCTGGATCGGCCCCGACGCCACCATCGGCCGCGACACCGTCGTGTGGCCGCAGACGCACCTGATCGGCCACGTCACCGTGGGCGAGGAGTGCCAGCTCGGCCCCAACAGCCGTCTCACCGACACCACCGTCGGCAGCGGCTGCATCATCGATGAGACCATCGCCATCGAGGCCGTCATCGAGAACGGCGTCGACTGCGGCCCGCGCGCCTACCTGCGCCCGGGCACCCACATGCTCGACGGATCCAAGGCCGGAACGCACGTGGAGATCAAGAAGTCCACGATCGGCGAGGGCTCCAAGGTGCCGCACCTGTCCTACATCGGCGACACCACCATGGGCTCCGGCGTCAACGTGGGCGCGGGCTCCATCACCTGCAACTACGACGGCGTGCACAAGCACAAGACCGTCATCGGCAAGGACGCCTTCATCGGTTCCGACACCATGATGGTCGCGCCTGCCCAGATCGGCGACGGCGCGCTCGTGGCCGCCGGCTCCGTCATCACCGAGCCGGTCCCGGCCGACGCACTTGGCCTGGGTCGTGCCCGCCAGGTAAACATTGAGGGCTGGGCCGCCGATTACCGCCGCCGTCTGCACGAGGACGACGAGGTATAACGTTTTACCAAGCATCTAAGGAGCTGTTCCCATGGGGGCGGCTCCTTTTTCTATCGTGACCTGCGCAACCGGATGAGTGGTCGGTTCGTGTCCGTTGACGGTAAAGACGTTATCAAGACCCGATTAACCCCGTCGCGCGGTTACAATGCAACAAGGCATCTATATGGCATTCGATATAAAGGAGAAGGGTAATGCCGATTAATGATCCCGAGAAGTCGGAGAATATGCGCAAGTCCATCCGCGTGTATTCCGGTTCCTCCAACCGTCCCCTCGCTCAGAAGATCGCTGAGTACCTTGGGGTCGAGCTTTCGGGCCTTACGCTAAAGCAGTTCGCCAATGGTGAGATTTACGCCCGCTACGACGAGACCGTCCGCGGCGCCGACGTCTTCCTGATTCAGTCCGTGGCCGGCGGCAACGTCAACGACATGCTCATGGAGCTGCTCATCGCCACCGACGCTGCCAAGCGCGCATCCGCCCGCTCCATCACCGCCGTCATCACCCACTACGGCTATGCCCGCCAGGACCGCAAGGCCGGCCCGCGCGAGCCCATCACCGCCCGCCTCGTCGCCAACCTGCTCGAGCGCGCTGGCGTCAACCGCATCATCACCCTCGACCTGCACCAGGGCCAGATTCAGGGCTTCTTCGATATCCCGGTTAACCACCTGTCCGCGCTGCCGCTGTTTGGCCAGTACTATAACGACATGCACTTCGACACCGACAACCTGGTTGTCGTCTCCCCCGATGTGGGCCGCGCCAAGGCCGCCAAGAAGCTGTCCGACATGCTCGGCTGCGACCTGGCCATCGCCCACAAGGGCCGTCCGCGCCACAACGCCGCCGAGGTCATGGGCATCATCGGTGACATCAAGGGCAAGACCTGCATCATCAACGACGACATGATCGACACCGCTGGCACCCTGTGCGCCAACGTCAAGGAGCTCAAGGCTATGGGCGCTGGCGACATCTACGTCTGCGCCACCCACGGCATCTTCTCCGGTCCGGCCATCGAGCGTCTGAACGACGCCCCGATCGTCGAGTGCCTCGTCACCGACGCCATTCCCGTCGAGGTCGGCGGCAAAATCAAGACCATCTCGGTCGCCGAGGAGTTCGCTCAGGCCATCTCCGCCGTTTACCACGAGGAGCCCGTCTCCACGCTCGTCGGCGGCGACTTCGCGCTGTAATCCAGCGTGCATCTCATCATCTTTGGTGTTTTTAAAGGGTCGGAAGCTCGCTTCCGACCCTTTTTCTACCCCTCGACAACCTTCCCTGGACAATTAGTTCAGATACGTATTTTTTTTAAAGCTCCAAAGGCCGTTCTGAGCCTTCTGAGCTCCCCGGCGAACGCCATACTGCCCAAAGCTCATCGCTTTCGAGTACGACCGCCGCATATTTACCCTCAAATCGCCCTCGAAAGCCCTTAGAAACGCCTCGAACGCCCGCCGTCTTATACGTATCTGAACTAACTGTCCAGTAGCTATCGTCAACCTTCGCGGCAGAGCTCAATTTCCTGCAATCCCCTCAACCGATTCCACCGATTTCATAACACCCAGCCGTTCATGGCGCGCAGCGCCCCGCTGAGCGAAAAGAACGGTATGGCGGTCGCATTCTGCCGCCAACTTAGTACGTTATAGCTATGACGACCGTGATTTCACATCTCTCCGCCCTCCGCGCAATTCGTCGCGCACGACGGGCGTACTCTGCCCTACCCTGGGACTCCGTTGATAGCGAACAGCAAGCACAGGCCTTGGCTGGCTGCATTCCCAACAATGACGCGATAGACTTTGGCGCACTTTCGATACTCGACGCCTGGAATGAAGATGATTCCGAACTGCTCGATCTTCTCGTTTCAAACGAAGACAACAGGCGCCCCGACAAGCGACTTCTTCAGCATATTCTCTCCACTCCTCTTCCTGAAGGTGCAATTATGCACGTCGAGGCCGACATCTACGCAACGTCTCCTGCCATGACAGCCATGCTTTGTTCCAAAAATGAATCAGTCGCCAAAACCTTGATGCTCCTTATGGAGCTGCTCGGAACCTACTCCCTTCCTCCCGGGGCAACATACCCCATTGCCTATGACGACATCTGGCCCAAGGGCGATGACTACGAAGCGATGGACGACCTCGATTGCCGGGGCGACCAGTCGGCGACCGAACAGCAGAACGAAACCCGCTACGAACAGGCACACTACAAATGCGAGCCCGCCACGACCATCGAAGATCTCGAGACTGTTGCACAGCTTGCCAAAAGCAGCTCATACACCTCGTTTCGCACGGCAGTCAAGCTCGCCCGACCCGGATCTGCATCCCCAGCCGAATCCCTAATGTTTGCCGTTCTCGGAGCGCCCATGCGCTTTGGCGGATTCGGATGTTGCAGCCTGCCCATGGGAGGCCTGCTACTCAACTATCGAATCGACTTCGACACTCTTGCGGTCAACATGTCCTCCGGCATCCCTTACGCCATCTGCGACCTATATTGCCCGGCCGCCGGAGTCGACAACGAATACAACGGAATTGGGCATGAGCTTCAAAACGCTCGCATCCACGATGGCAATCGAAATAATGGCCTCAAGGCAATGGGCATCCACGTCCTGGTTATCAATCGCGACCAAATGAAAGACCTTGTTGCACTCGAAGCCTTCGCCCAAACGATGCATCGACTCGCGGGAGTCCGATTCCGATACCGTATCAAGGGCTATCGCAAGCGTCAGGCCGCTTGGCTCAACGCCCTGCGGGCCGGAATCGGCCTTGCGCCGGTCTAAACGGCGAATCACCCGTGCACCGTCGAGCAGGGCTGGACAGTTAGTTCAACTACGTATAAATGGACACATTGAATTAGGCTGTTTTGCAGTTATCTCTATACCATTCGCCCGATTTGAAGGCAGGGTAGACTTCAAAACAGCGTCATATGGACTAACTAAAGCTCCAAAACAACGTATCGGCATTGAATTGAGCACTTCGAGTCCTCAGAACTTATACGTATCTGAACTAACTGTCCACCTCGATTTCGACGGCCGTCCAAACGCCCTCAAATAACCTCAATTGCCCTCCATTTGACAGCGGCAACAGGGTCGCTCACCATAGCAGGCGACAAATCAACGAAAGGATGAACATGGCAGCTGCACAGCCGCTTAAGATTCGCATGGTTGCCGGACTTGGCAACCCTGGCGATGAGTATGCCGAGACCCGCCACAACGCTGGCTTCAAAGCGATCGACGAGTTGGCCCGTCAGGCCGGCGTCACGTACTGGAAAAACCAGGCCG
This sequence comes from uncultured Collinsella sp., assembly GCA_900550735.1. Lineage (GTDB taxonomy): Bacteria > Actinomycetota > Coriobacteriia > Coriobacteriales > Coriobacteriaceae > Collinsella. The sequence goes on along the minus strand of URTD01000021.1, from coordinate 1,381 downwards.
GCGCCGAGGTCGCGCTCATCAACATCAACGATCCCGAGGAAGAGGGCGGTAAGCGCCAGATTGTACTGGTCAAGCCGCAGTCGTATATGAATACCTCGGGTGGCCCCATCTCCAAGCTCTGCCGCGAGTACAAGATCAAGGCCGAGGAGCTGCTCGTAATCCACGACGAGCTCGACATTCCCGCCGGCGACGTACGTGTTAAGGTGGGCGGTGGCCACGCCGGTCACAACGGCCTGCGCTCCATCATCGACAAGATGGGCAGCCGCGACTTCAGCCGCATCCGCACCGGCATCGGCAACCCTCCCGGCAAGATGGCCGTCGCCGACTACGTGCTTAAGCAGCTGCGCGCCCGCGAGGCCGAGGATTTCCAGGACACCTGCGCCCGCGCCGCAGATGCCGCCGGTCTGGCAATCGTGCACGGCGTGATCTATGCCCGCGACCACGTCAACGGCGCCGCCTCCGCCAACGGCAAGCACTAAAACCTATCATTTAGGGATAGGTTTATTTTGGCAGGTTTTAACTGCGGAAACGCCGCAGCGGCCGCATCGCAATAAACCGCGCACCGCCATACACACATAGCACCCCAAAGGGAGCCGACCTCATTGCAACCCGAGGCTGGCCCCTTTGCCGTTTTACCCGATAAAACCTGCCAAAATAAACCTCTCCCCCTTTGGTAGGCCAAAGTGGATAAACCCTGCTCCCAACCGCCGAAGACACACGTAAGTGACATGTCCATGAGGGTATAATTTGCACCGTATGTCTGCACAACGCCTGTGCACGTACGGTTTTATTCGGGCTACCGTCCATTTCCGTGGAGGCACGGTTCGGCGGCCCTAACAAGAGAGGGGTTCTATGTATAAGATCCTGGAGAAGACGCAGTTCTCGGAGAAGGTGTTCAAGTTCCGCATCGAGGCGCCCGCAATCGCCAAGCATGCGCACGCTGGACAGTTCCTCATGGTCCGCGCCAACGAGACGGGCGAACGCGTCCCGTTTACCCTGGCCGGCTGGAACGGTGACGAGGGCTGGGTCGAGTTCATCTTCATGGTGATCGGCAAGACCACCGAGATGCTTTCCACCTACGAGGCCGGCGAGTCGCTGCGCGACGTCGTGGGCCCGCTGGGCGTTCCCGGCTCCCAGATTCTGCCCCACGAAGGTGGTGGCGGACAGGGCCAGGGACTGCATGGGCAGGAACATCAGCTGGTCGATCTTGGTATACGCCGTCCAGCCGGACATGCAGTCCGGACCGAAGCGGTTGATATAGGACTGGACAAACACATTGGAGAAGGCGGTGACGGCCATTTGCAGAGCCGCCGGGATGCCTACCTGCATGATCTTGCCCAGCATGTCCCAATGGACCCGCAGCCGCCGCAGCTCCAGGCGC
>URTD01000020.1 GCA_900550735.1 uncultured Collinsella sp. | reverse complement strand
CTCGGCAGGGCAAACCACGACGATGTGGCCGACCTTATCGCTACGGTCAAACGCGCGGATGGACCAGCTCATAAGCGGACGGCCCGCCACGTTAACGAGCTGCTTGCCACCGGGATTACCAAAGCGCTGGCCGCTGCCGCCGGCAACGACCACGGCGCATACGGGCGCCATTATGCGTTCCCCTGTTTGGTGCCCTTCATGCGGTACAGGGAGTCCGCAAGAATGGCAGGGTTGTTAACGCCAAAGTCGCCCAGGCGCTCCGGATCCTCGCTGATGTCGTCCATGAGTTCCTGCAGCGAGCCATACTCGTCGACGATCTTCTCGGCCACGCCGTCACGCACGACGGACACGCGCGAAAGCGTGCGCAGACCCAGCGGCGTCATGACAGAGTCCTCGTCCAGGTCGTCATAGCCCAGAACCGCCGCCACATGCTGCGGGTCGGACAAGTCCTTGGGCGTCATACGAGCAAGCTCAGCGCAAATCTTCTCGGCATTGGCCTCGGAGGAGTCGCTCGCGTAGTCGCGGATCATCAGGTCATACTCGGTATCCATACTGGAGCCGGCGAGCTGCTCGAGCTGCATCTGCACGAGCTTGCCCTGGTTGCCCAGCTTGACGATGCAATCCTTAAGCTCAGTCTTTGCCTGCTGCATGATCTCGAAACTCGAGAAAATACCGGTAATGTCGGCGAGCGTAACGTAGTCATCGAGCTCAAGGGCCGTCAGGCGCAGCAGGGAGCGATCAAGCGACTGACGGGTGGTCTGGAGCGTGGCGACGAGCTGGTTGACCGAGCTCATGATGGTGGTGACGGGCTGGATCTCGTAGCTCTTGCCGTGGACATACACGTTGACGACAGCACGACGAGCCGAAACCGAGATCACGATGGCGTCGGTGAGCACCGACATGCGAGCGGCAGTACGGTGACGCATGCCCGTCTCGCTCGTGGCGAGTGAGGGATCGGGATTGAGGTGGAAGTTGGCGCGCAGAATCTGGGTGAGGTCACCGTCAATGACGATGGCGCCGTCCATCTTGGAAAGCTCGAACAGACGGTTCGAGGTGAACGAAATGTTGAGCGGGAAGCCATCGTTACCGGCAGCGAGCACGTTTTCGGTGTCGCCGACGCAGATAAGGGCGCCCAGGTGACCGGCAATGATCATGTCGAGGGCGGTGCGGATCGGCTGGCCAGGTGCCGTCAGACGAATGGCCTGTTCCATACGCTTTTGCAACTCGTTCTTATCCAAGGCATCGCTCCAATCCTATACGCTCCATAAACGCTAAATAGTTTCTCACGGTTTGCCCCCGCCACGCTCGCGAAATCCGATGCTTACAGAATGAGCGAACGCCGCCTAGGTAGCCCATTTGGGACGGGGCTCTTTTGGCTGCTCATGTGGTAGCATCGGGTCTCATATAAATGAGGGAGTAGTCGTGTAATCGGGTTCGCCCGCAGAGAGGGAGCCAGACTATGGGACTCGCAGAGCTCGTGTTGCTCGCCGTTGGCCTTTCGATGGACGCCTTTGCCGTTTCCATCTGCAAGGGCCTTGGCATGAAAAAGATCAACCTTAAAGTCGCCGTGGTGCTCGGCCTGTTCTTTGGCGGCTTCCAGGCCGGCATGCCCGTAATCGGATGGGCGCTTGGCAGCCAGTTTATGGGCATCATCGGCCCCATCGACCACTGGATCGCCTTTATCCTGCTCGCCTTCATCGGCGGCAAAATGCTGTGGGAGGCCTTTACCGAGGACGAGGATGAAGGCGACGGCAAGGATGCCGAAAAGATTGACCTGGTCGAGTACCTGATCCTCGCTATCGCCACCTCAATCGACGCCCTAGCCGTGGGCATCTCATTTGCCGCGCTCTCGGTCGACATCGTGCCCGCTGTATCGCTTATCGGCGTCATAACGTTTATCCTCTCCGTCGCCGGCGTAGCGATCGGCCACACCTTTGGCGCGCGCTACGAAAAGCCCGCCACCATCGTGGGCGGCGTTGTGCTTATCCTTATCGGGCTTAAGATCTTGCTGGAGCACCTGGGGATTTTGGTGCTGTAAAACACCCTTCATAACTAAACGTCCGTATAAGGCCTCATGCAGAGTTTTGCATGAGGCCTTTTCATGCAGACTTTTGCATGTCATACTAGGATGCAAAAGCCTGCACGTTAGGAGATAGCCGTGGATACCCTTCCCATCACCACACCACGCCAAGCTGGCATCTACGTGCGCCAGGCACGCGAGACTCAGTGTCTCACCCGTGCCACCCTCGCCAAAAAGGCCGGTGTTTCGGAGCGCCTGCTTGCATCGCTCGAGCTAGGAGACGCCACCGGCATTCGGCTCGACAAGCTGCTGGCAGTTTTCGGTGCTCTTGGACTGGCGCTCGCCGCTCAAGGGGATATAGGCGAAACGAAAAATGAGCAACCAGTCGACGCCCCGCATGCTGATCAACCTTGCAGCACCTCCAGACGCCATCACGCCCAACGTCTTCATCATCGCAACCGTCGCAGCACAACCATTCCGGCTCTTGCAGATGCCCCCTTTACATCCGCACTCTACGACGAGGTCTTCGCCGATTTCGCCATGTCCAATCTCGGAGTCTCGATTGCCACAAACGCATCTAGCCAAGCCATGCCCGAAGGGAAATAGCCAATGGCCAGAACATCACTTCGGACCATTATTTGCGGCGTGCCTGCTGGAACGCTCACGCAAGATGAGAACGGTCTTATCAGCTTTACCTACGATCATGACTATGACGGGCCAGCCCTATCGACCAACATACCCGTATCGAATCGCACATACGGACAACAGGTCATGAATCCGTACCTGTTTGGCCTTCTACCCGACAGCGAGGACCAACGAAAAGCGATTGCCGCCGAATTCGACGTTAGGCCCAACAATCCCGTTGCGTTGCTCAGCCATATCGGACTCGACTGTCCGGGCGGCGTGCAGTTTTGTGCCGAAGAAGATACCGACGCCGTCCTGCATCGCGCTGGCGAATACCGCCCTATAGACAACCACGAAATTGCTCTTCGTCTCAAGTCGATCAGAGATGACCGCGATGCATCGTGGATGGGTCTAGATGAAAGTTGGTCACTTGGAGGCAACCAGGGCAAGTTCGCGCTCGCGTTCATAAACGGCCGCTGGTGCGAATGCATGGGCTCCTCGCCCACGACGCATATTTTCAAAAATGGCGTTATCGGATTTAAACTCGAGGCTCTCAATGAGTTTGTCTGCATGAAAAGCGCCCAGCGCGCCGGTATCGCAACGGCAAACGTCGAATATCGTATGTTTGAGGACGAACCCGCCCTCATTGTTGAGCGCTATGACCGCATGAAAGTCAAAGACGGGACAATCAGGCGTCTACATCAAGAAGACCTCTGTCAGGCACTTGGGGTGATGCCCGCCCAAAAGTACACGGCAGACGGCGGCCCGACCACACGCGACATTCAAGAGCTCCTCGTAAATACGAGCCACCATCAACTTAACCTGTATCTGTTTACGCAGATACTGTTCTTCAACGCCATTATCGGCGCACCGGATGCGCACGCGAAAAACTATTCCCTGCTCCTTGGAAACGACGGCACAGCCATGATGGCTCGAATGTACGATGTCGCGTCGGGTTTGGCGTATGAACGCATGCGCCGCCGGGCGCGCCTCGCCATGAGCGTTGGCGGCGAAAATCGTGTGGGGCGAATCGGTCCAGGCGCTATCCGCCGATACCACGGTATGGGCGATCCCGCGCTGGAGGCGGCGCTTACCGATGCCGGGCTATCCGAGAAGTTTTGCTTTGCGACCATGATGGACCTCGCCTACGAGGTACCCATTTGCATGGAAGAGGTCATGGACGAATACGCCGACCTGCCCGGCATGGCGGACCTGCGCGAGCATATGCTCGGCCCCGTCCGCGAAAACTGCCAGCGCACCCTCGACCTCATCAGGGCAGAAATGGACTAGGTGACCGTAATTTCGCAATTATCAAACAAAAGAGGGGGGGCACCCGTCGCAAACGCTCGAATGCCCCCTCTCGTAATGTCATTTGCAATCCGCTAGCACGTGACTCGGACTGCTGCTAGCGCAACCTTTACGCGGCAAGGCGCTTGAGGACGTCGATGAGCAGCTCGTAGAAGCGCTCGGCAGAAGCGAGCTCCATGCTCTCGTCCGGGGTGTGGACATCGGAGAGCGTCGGACCCACGGCGATGGCGTCCAGGCCGTGCAGGGCCTCGGCAAACAGGCCGCACTCAAGGCCGGCGTGAATGGACTCGATGCGCAGCTCGGAGCCAAAGAGCTCTCGATAGCTCTCGACAAAGACTTCGCGGACCGGCGAATGCTCGGCATAGCTCCAGCCGGGATACTCAAACTCAAACTTGGCGTCGAAGCCCAGGACATCGGCCAGCGTCTGCAGACGGTCCTTGAACTCGTTCTGCAGCGAGGTGATCGAGGAGCGCGGGGACAGCATGATCTTGACCTCGTCGTCAGAAGTGGCAACCACACCGATGTTGGAGGAAACCTCGACGGAGCCGTCGGTGGCGACGTTGCGGCGAATCACGCCGTTGGGGGCAAGACGCAGGGCGCGGATGAGGGCAAGCGCGGACTTCTGGTCCATGGCCTCGACCTCGGCGTCGTCGGCAATCTCGACGGTGCAGGTAAAGCCGGGGTCGAAGACCTCGAGCTCGGCAGTAACGTCGGCGATGATGCCCTTTGCGATCTGGGCCGCGGCCTCGGCGGCAGCGTGGTCGGCGTAGACCAGAACAGCCTTGCACTCACGGTTGATGGCGTTGTCCTTGGTGCCGCCGTTAAAGCTAACGATGGCGGGCTCGCCAGCGACCATCAGGCGGTCGATGATGCGGGCCATGATGAGGTTGCCGTTGCCGCGCTCCAGGTTGATATCGCTGCCGGAGTGGCCGCCCAGCAGGCCGGAGATGTCGAGCGTGAGGGTGATACCGGTCTTGTGCTCGCGCGCGATCGGGCAGGTGTAGGTAACGACGACACCGCCGGCGCAGCTGACGGTAGCAACGCCCTCTTCCTCGGAGTCAAGGTTAATCATGGTGCGGGCGCTAATCTGGGACTTGTCGAGCGTCTCGGCGCCGACCAGGCCAGTCTCCTCGTCGGTGGTGAATACGCACTCGAGGGCGGGGTGAACGATCGAATCGTCATCGAGAACAGTGAGCATCAGAGCGACGGCAATACCGTTGTCGGCGCCCAGAGTGGTGCCGTTAGCGGTGAGGACGCCGTCCTTGACGACCAGGTCGATACCATCAGTCGTAAAGTCGTGCTCAACGGAGCCCAACTTGTCGCACACCATATCGATGTGGCCCTGCAGCATTACGGTCGGGGCATTCTCGGCGCCGGCAGATGCGGGCTTGCGAATGATGACGTTGTAGACCTCGTCCTGATACACATCGAGACCGCGCTCCTTGGCAAACGCGACCAGGAAATCGCTGATGCCTTTCTCGTTGCCAGACCCACGGGGGATCGCGCTGACCTCCTCAAAGAAATGGAACAGCTGGGCGGGCTCGTAGCCGGTAATCTTGTAGTCCATGGTGCCTCCTTGGCGCAACTGGTTAGACAGTAAGACATGCGCCTTGTATATTCCCAGACTTTGTGTGCATAAACCAGTCGAAAACGCCGAGCGCCCCCGCATCATCGGCTAACGGTGGACCGTATAGCGTAACGGTCACAGTTACCGCAGCTCTACAAATCGAGGCGCCCTTGCCAGAGCGCCTCGATTGCGCGTATCAAATTGTCGCCATGCCCTACAGCGCGCCAGAGCCGGCTTGCATCATGCCACCGGGGCCCGAGCTCACGCCGCTGCTCACAGGCGCGGCGTTTCCGGTGTGCGGCGCCGCCGGAGCGGTATCGCCCCCGAGCGCACCCGCCGGACGCGGCGCCGGGATCTCACCCGTGCCGTGGCTAAAGACAAACTTGCCGTCGGCCACGTCGCACAGGACGGTATCGCCCTCGCCCCACTCGCCAGCCAGCAGTTCCTCGGACAGCGGATCCTCGATGAGCTTTTGGATGGCACGACGCAGCGGACGCGCGCCGTTGGTGAGGTCGGTACCCTCCGCCACAATCTTGTCGTAGGCCGCATCGGTGAGCTTGATGTTCATGCCGTTGGCAATCAGGCGCTGACGCAGGTCGTCCGCCAGCAGGTGCGCGATCTTGGTCAGGTTCTCGCCCGAGAGCTTCTGGAACACCACAATGTCGTCGATACGGTTGAGCAGCTCGGGGCGGAACAGGCGCTTGAGCTCGCCCATCGCACGGCCCTTGATTTCACTCGAGGTGAGGCCCTGCTCGCCGGTGGTGCCAAAACCGACACTCGCATCCTGCGCGATCTCGCGGGCGCCCACGTTGGACGTCATGATAATCACGGTGTTGCGGAAGTCGACCGTCTTACCCTGGCTATCAGTCAGGCGACCCTCCTCCAGCACCTGCAACAAAATGTTGAAGATGTCGGGGTGCGCCTTCTCGATCTCGTCGAACAGCACGACCGAGTACGGGTGACGACGAACGGCCTTGGTAAGCTGACCGCCCTCGTCGTGGCCCACGTAACCCGGAGGGCTACCGATGAGCTTGGAGACCTCGAACTCGCTGCCGAACTCGGACATATCGAAGCTGATGAGCGCATCCTTGCTGCCAAAGAGGTACTCGGCGAGCGTCTTGGCGAGCTCGGTCTTGCCTGTGCCGGTGGGACCAAGGAAGATAAAGCTGCCACCGGGACGACGCGGGTCCTTGAGCGGCGAGCGGCTGCGGCGCACGGCCTTGGCGCCGGCCTCGACTGCCTCATCCTGGCCGATGATGCGCGTCTTGAGCACGCTTTCGGTCTGCAGCAGGCGCCGGCTCTCGCTCTCGGTGAGCGAGGAAACCGGCACGCCAGAGGTCACGGACACGATGTCGGCAATCTGACTCACGTCGATGGTGAGCGGGCTGGCGTCGAGCTCGGCGGTCCAGGCGGCCTTGGCCTCGGCGAGCTCAATCTCAGCGGCCTTCTGCTGCTCGGTGATCTCGGCGGCCTTGTTCATGTCGTCGCTCTCGGTGGCCTCCTGTGCGGCGGCCTTGAGCTCCTCCACGCGATGCTCGGCCTCGCGCACCGGCTCGGGCGCGCGGTTGGCGGCGATGCGGGCGCGGGCGCCGGCCTCGTCAATGAGGTCGATGGCCTTATCAGGCAGGAAGCGGTCCTGAATGTAGCGGTTGGAAAGGTTCGCGGCGGCCTCGATAGCACCCTGCGTATAGCGCACATGGTGGTGCTCCTCGTAGCGCGGCTTGAGCGCGGTCAGGATCTTGACCGTGTCCTCGACGCTCGGCTCCTCGACATCGATGGTCTGGAAGCGACGCTCAAAGGCCGGATCCTTGGTGAGGTACTTACGGAATTCCTCGGCCGTGGTGGCGCCGATAATCTGGAAGGCACCGCGCGCAAGCACGGGCTTGAGCATGGAGCTCGCGTCGATGGAGCCCTCGGCAGAACCGGCACCGATGATGGTGTGCATCTCGTCAATAAACAGGATGACGTCGTCAGCCTCGGTGGCCTCCTGGATCACGTTCTTGAGGCGCTCCTCAAACTCACCGCGATACTTGGCGCCCGCAACGAGGCCCGGCAGGTCGAGCGTCCAGATGTTCTGGTTCATGAGGTTCTCGGGCACGTTGCCGGCAGCGATCTGCTGCGCCAGGCCCTCGACGATGGCCGTCTTGCCCACGCCGGGATCGCCCAGGATAAGCGGGTTGTTCTTGGTGCGGCGCGAAAGGATCTCCATCATACGCTGGACTTCCTTTTCGCGACCAATTACAGGGTCGAGCTCGCCATCGCGCGCCTTCTGCGTGAGGTTGGTGGCGAACTGCTTAAGCGTGTCGGTGCCGCTCCCCTTTTGCTGCGAGGCGTCCGAGCCGCTAAAGAACGGCAGGCCCGCACCGGGACGACCGGCGCCGGCTCCGGCGAGCGGACGCTTCTTGTCCTGATCCTTGGCGGTAAGCTTTTCGATGGCCTTTTTAATGGAAGCGGACGACACGCCCAGGCGCATGAGAATGTCCATGGCCATGCCGTTGCCCTCTTCGACGATGCCGATCAGCAAGTGCTCGGTCGACACGTAGGTCTGGTTGTTCTCACGCGCCACGCGGAATGAACGCTCCATCACGCTAATGACGAGCGGCGTAAAGGCGAGCTTGGCCGCCTCGGTCTCCTCACAGGGCTCGGGAACCGTGGTCTGGACCTCCTTGAGGGTGTCCATGATGTCGTCGTAGGAGATATCAAGTGAGCGCAGCGCCTCGGCAGCGATACCCTCGTCCTCCTTGGCGAGTGCGAGCAGCAGGTGCTCGGTGCCCACCTTACTTGAATGAAGATCGAGCGCCTCCTGCTTGGCCATGGACATGACCTTACGCGCTCGATCGGTAAATCTATCTAACATGCTCGTTTCCTTACATGAGTTCATCGAAATCAAAACGCCCGCCCGTCGGCGGCGCTTTTGTCTCTTTACCCACAGGTTGTCTATGTTAACAGCTGGAGGAATATCTATAAACCCGGCTCACATGAATGCAGGTTATGACCGCATCGCGGGACTCACCGCGCGATGCGCGACAGGCGCCCCGCAAGAGAAACCCTAGGCGTCTTTCACCACGTCGGGACTCGTCGCACGCGATGCGCGATAGGCATCGGCCTCCTTGGAGACGCGTTCGAGCAGCTCGGATGTATCGACGCCCTCGACTTGCGCGACCGTTTCCACCGTCTGCATGGCGACCGCCCTCAGGTACGCGCACGCGCTGTCCCCCAGCTGCTCGAGGTCTATCTCCTCGCCGCCCTCCCGGGCAAAGCCGACCGCCATCACAAAGCCCATGATGCCCGAGACCAGAAAGCCCACCGCAAAGCTCGAATCAGCCTTGAGCTCTTCTCCGTCGGGGTGGACGATCTCTCTCACGCGGTCGATGATGATCGTATGGATGCCCTGCACGACCTGCTCGGCGGCACCCGCCCTCATGGTGATGACGATGCGCCGCAGCAGGCAGCGGACGTCGCGCCGGTCGAACGCCGAAAGGTCGCCCTCGCTCGAAAAATGCCAGAGGGCATCGGTGATGAGCTCGTTATCCTGCAGCAGCTGGGCTATGGCGATGGCGACGAGTTCATCGAAATCGTGAAAATAGTAGTAAAACGTTCCGCGATTGCACTGGGCGGCGCGGGTCACCTCGCCAACCGACAGCTCGAAGATGCTGTTGTTCTCGATGAGCTCCCAAAACGCCTCGATGATACGGGTGCGTGCATCGGGCACATCGGCGTCCTTACACGGTCTCGCCATGCGCCTCACCGCACCCCTGCGCCTTGGCGTTCATGATGAGCATCTGAAGACGGTTCTCCACGTTGGCGAAGCTCACGTCGGGATCGTAGTCGAGCGGCAGGAACTGCGCCGTGGGATACTGCTCCTTGAGCGCATGGATGAGCCCGCGCCCCACGACATGGTTGGGCAGACACCCGAACGGCTGCAGGATCACGAAGTTGCGGCAGCCGCGCTTGGCGTGCTCGAGGATCTCCGCCGGAATCAGCACGCCCTCGCCCGCATCGAACGTATGGTGCAGGATCTTATCGCTCGCGCGCACGAGCTCGGGCATGCGCGTCGGCGGCTCGTAGAGCGGGCTCGCCGCGCCCAGGCGGTCGCAACGGTCGTGCGCGAGCTCGAACAGGTTGTCCGCCGTGGCGTACCAGGCCTTTTCGGGCAGCGACAGGTCGACGTGGAACTCGCGCGACTGCGCATGCTTGTAGAAATAGGTCTTGCGGATCACGTCGGTCATGCGCGCCTCGATGACCTCGAGCCCGTTGTCCTCGAGGTAGCGCTCGATCTCGTGGTTGGCGCCGAGATGGAAATTGAGCAGGTACTCGCCCACGATGAGAACGGTCGGATGCGGGTTCGAGCGGTCGTACGGAACAGCGTCCATGATCGCAAGCGCGCGTTTGAAGCCCGTCGCCTGGCCTCTCAGCCCGGAGCGCTCCATGCCCTCGATAACCTCATCGAGCGCGCGGTCGAACGCAGCGTCCGCCGCGCCCTTCTCGAGCTCGTAGGGACGGATGCGCCTAAGCATGGCCTCGAGGGCATCGATCATGGGAAGACCGTAGGCGATCTGGATGCTCGGGCCAAGGCCGAGCTTGAAGCCCGGATGCGCATTGTGGGCATCGACGTCGTCGTTGGTGAGCACCGGGACATAGTCGTATCCCGCGTCGTCGAGCGCGCGGCGCAGCAGGGGCATGTAGTGCGTCAGGCGGCAGTCGCCGATATACTTGCCAGTCACCACGGCGACGTCGTGCGGGTCGTACTTACCGCTCTCGAGTGCCGCGAGCGCCTCGCCGATCACGATTTGCGCGGGGAAGCAGATGTCGTTGTGCACATAGCGTTTGCCCAGGCGGATGGCATCCTCGCGCCCGATATCAAGGGCCTCGGCGCGCACGCCCTGATTGCGCATCGCCGCGGTCATGAGCCTGCAGAACGCATGGGAGGTGTTGGGGACCAGCGCGATCTTGTCGTGCCGGTCGCGCTTGGTGTACTTGACCTTATACGGGTCGTCGAGCGGATGGACCGCGTGCACCCGGGCGCCCTCGGCACGCTCCTCCGCGCGACGACGGTTGACCGACTCGATAAACGAACGCACGCGAATGCCCATGGGACCGGCGACGTCGCTCTCATCGAGCTTGATCATCATCGGAACCTTGGAGCCCATCTCGCCCATCATGCGCGCGATCTCGTCGGTGAGATACGCATCGTGGCCGCAGCCGAAGCTGCCCATCTGCACGAGCTCGAGCTCGGGCGTCGATGCGACGATGACCGCGCACGACAGCATGCGCGCATGGTAGTTGTTCACGATGTCGATGCGGCTGTTGGAAAGATCGACGTTGCAGACCCCCGGCACCGCATCGGGCGTCAGCACGGGGATGCCGCGCTCAGAGAAGAGCTTGGGCAGCCCGTGGTTGACCAGCGGGTCGTTGTGGTACGGGCGCGAAGCGATCACCACCGCGTAGCCGCCGTCCTCGCGCACGTTCTCGAGCACCTGCCTGCCGCGCAGCTGCAGCTGGTTCTCAAACGTCTGCTGCGCGCGGTCCGCCTGCTCGGTCGCCTTGGCAACCAGGTCGGCATCGATATCGAAGGTCTCCTTGCACCACGCCTTGAGCTGGCGGTTTCGGTCGCCCTCGTCGTACCAGTGGAACAGCGGCGTATCGAACGGAACGCCGAAACGCTCCTCCGGGTTATCGGAATTGCGCATCACGTAGGGGTATCCCTTTACGACGGCGCACATCCACTCGCTGGTAGAGGCGGTGTTTTCGGTGGGCACCGTCGTGATGATGGGCATGAAGATGCGGTCGACGCCGGCGTCGACGAGATTGCGGATGTGCCCGTGGACGAGCTTGGCCGGGAAGCACACGGTGTCGGATGTGACGTGCGCCAGACCGCGCTCGTACATCGCCTTGGTGCTGCGTCCCGAGACGCGCACCTTAAAGCCGAGCGTGCTGAAGAACGTCGACCAGAACGGCATGGTGTCCCAGAACTCGAGCACACGGGGAATGCCGATCGTGACATCGCGCCCCCCGCAGACGGGAACCGTGGGGCACGACTCGAACAGCAGCTTCTCGCGGTCGACAAAGAGATTGGGGGCAGCCGCGGTCCGGTCGCGCCCCGTGCCGGGTGCCTGTGCCTCGCAAGCACCCTGCGGACGCAGCTCCTCCGCCGCGGGAACCTCGCGCACGAGCTCATCCCATGAGATGGCGCCGCCGCGCGGGCAGCGATTGCCCGTGACGTAAAGCGAGCCGTCGCCAAATGCCACGACCGCGCGCTGGCAGCGGTTGTTGCACCGACGGCAGGTAACGCCGCCGAACTCGCGATGCTCGAAGCGCTCCACGGCATCGAGCCCGATAAACGACGTGCCGGCGTCGCCCTTGCGGCATTCCTCGCGCGCGAGCAGGGCGATACCGATAGCGCCCATCAGCCCCGGGTGGGGCGCACGCGTGACGGGTTTGCCCAGATACTGCTCGAATGCGCGCAGCACCGCTTCGTTTCGGAACGTGCCGCCCTGGACGACGACTTTGTCGCCCAGACGGTTGAGATTTGAAACGCGAATGACCTTGGTGAACACGTTCTCGATAATCGAACGGCAGAGACCGGCCATGATGTCGCCCGGACCCTTACCGCGCCGCTGCTCGGAAACGACGCTGCTGTTCATGAACACCGTGCAGCGGCTGCCGAGAACGGCGGGGGCTTTGGACGAAAATGCCTCGGTCGCGATATCCTCAACGGCTATTCCGAGGTTTTTGGCAAAACCCTCGAGGAACGAGCCGCAGCCCGCAGAGCACGCCTCGTTGACGACGATATCGGTCAGCACGCCGTGGTTGAGCCAGATGGCCTTCATATCCTGTCCGCCGATGTCGAGCACGAAGGTCGCATCTGGAACGCATGCGCACGCGGCGCGGGCGTGCGCGACCGTCTCGACCGTATGGTAGTCGGCGTGGAACGCGCGCGCGAAAAGCTCCTCGCCGTATCCCGTGGTGCCCACGGCATCGATCGCAAGCGTGACTCCCGCTGTCTCCCAGCGGTTCTTCAAGCTGACAAGACCCTGTTGGGCGACGTCGAGCGGTCTGCCGTTATTAGACGCGTAGAACGAATCGACAAGCTCACCCGCCTCATCGACCAGGGCGAACTTGGTCGTCGTGCTCCCCGAATCGATACCGAGCGCCACACGCACCGTCTCTCCGGGCGCATACGCATCCGGACCCTTTGCCGGCGTCTCTTTGCCATGGCGTGCCGTAAAATCCGCCTGCTCGGCAGGTGTGGCAAAAAAGGGCTGGGCAAGACGTCCCTCCCCGCTTGCGGGCGCGACCGTCTCGAGCTTATCCAGCCGGACAAAAGCGTCGGGAAGGTCGATCGGTTGGGACGATGCGAACATGTCGGTCAGCGACAGGGCGGCACCGCGCGCGACCATGATCTGCGGATCGCGCGGGACGATAACCTGATCGTCCGATAGATTCAGTTGCTCCCGGAACACGCGGACCAGCGTGGGGTTGTAGGCGAGCGTACCGCCCTCGAAGATTACCGGCGGCTCGATGTCGATACCCTGGGCCAGACCGCCGATCGTTTGGCGGGCGACCGCGTGAAGCGCCGAAAGCGCCAGGTCGGTGGTAGGAATGCCCTCGTTGAGCAGCGGCTGGATATCGGTCTTTGCGTACACGCCGCAGCGGCCCGAGACCTCGTGGACGGTCGTTCCCCGGCTTGCGAGCTGCTCGAACTCGCCCGATTCGGTGCCGACCCCCATGAGCTTTGCCATCTCGTCGATAAATGCACCGGTACCGCCTGCGCACGAGCCGTTCATGCGCATGTCGGCAACCTCGATGTCTCCCTTATCGTTGGTGCGGAAGAAGATCATCTTGGCGTCTTGGCCGCCCAGCTCGATGGCGCAGCGCGTCTGCGGATAGAACCTGCTGATCGCGAGCGCGTTGGCGACCACCTCCTGAACGTACGAGGCGCCCAGCGCGGTCGCGATATCGCGCGCACCCGAGCCGGTCACCGCAACGCGCAGCGACTCATGGGGAAAGCGCTCGGCGAGCTCGCCGAGCATGGCGCGCACGCTCGCTGTCTGACACGCCCCGTGGCGGCGATATCCCCACCACGCCTCGGTCATATCCTCGTGCATCGCGTAAACTTTGGTCGTCGTCGACCCTACGTCCAGTCCTACTAGCAACGCCATAATGCTCCGTCTCTCGCATTTTTCCCGCTAGAGATATACCACTCTACGTAATACAACAGACTGTTGTATTTAAACTCCGTATAAAAAGCGGCTGCCGAAACGCTTCAGCAGCCGCCGAATGCACCAACAGATTGTTCTGCGCGCTAGCACGTCGGGCAACGGAGCAGCACGGGCCCTCCGGTCATGCGCACCGCTCACGCCCGCGATGTCGCCGAGAGAGCTATCCACGCTTAGGGCTCCAACCAAGCAAGTCGCCCGCGCTCAGCAGATCCCTAAGCGAGCTACTCGCACTCAGGAGCCATAGCCTGCTCCAAGAGCTCGGCATGCTCCTCCTCGAAAACCGTCCCCACAGGGAAGGCGCGACGGAAGACGAAGCGGGAAATCGGACCGGCTACCAAAAGGTTCCACGGCAGCGCCATCACAAAATTATGCGGGATGTTGATCATCCAGATCGCGGGCACGGAATACAGGTTCGCAAGGATGCCGCCGGGCATGTGCGTCAGACCCTCACAGGCACCGTACAGCGACATGATGATGACCATGGGAACGACCATGCAGGAGCTGACGGCGAGCGTCATGGCAAGTGGCGAGCTCTTGCCCGGCGTGACCAAGTACTTAAAGGCGAAACCCTTGGCGAGCGGGCTGGCGACGAACCAGTCGCAGCACATGGCAAAAATGTAGGCAACGGGGAAGCCGAGCCACGCAGTGGCAACGACCTCGCCGTTGATGGCCCCGTGCTGCAGGGCAACGTTGTAGATGCTCATCCAGAGCACCATGCAAAAGCACATGATAAAGGTGAACAGCAGGCTCTCTCGTTTGTTGATAGGCATAAAGGGCAGATTCCTCTCTGTGTTGTACCGCGGCGCCACGCAACAAAAACGGGCGGGCAAGATGGAGCTGTTGGAACTTCATCTCGCCCGCCCGTGGTACGCGCGTCTGCGACTACTTATGTGGTGGAACTACCCTAACACGAACGGCGCGCGCTTCGTAAGCGTTGAGTTTGTGGAGATGCAGGGCACCAAAACCCCCGACCCCATAAGTTGCGGTGGAATACGGACTGTTTTGACCCTTTAAGCAGCAATTCAGTCCCTATTTCACCGCAACTCATTTGGTGCAAAGTAACCTGTCCCCCTTGTACCAATTAGCTGGTGTGGCGCCAGCGAGGGTCGGTGAGCGTACGCGCCACACCCAGTCCAACGGGCAGAAACGCTACGATGAGCACTGCGCGCACAAACCAGCCGAGCATATTGACCGTGTCGAAGGTGCACATGTAATACATCGAGCGATACAGATACAAGCCCGGCACCATAATGACAATCGAAGGCACCGTGAGGGCGATGCGCGGGTAGGTGAGCTTGACTTCAGCCAAGCTTGCGAGCAGCCCCGATACCAGCGCGCCGATAAACGCTGCTGCCTCGGGAGGCATTCCCGTGCTGAGGCCCAGGAAGGGAATCATCGTCGGCGCATCGACAAGGGTCAGACGCAGGGTATTGGACACGGCGCCGATCAACCCAGCTGCCGCGGCCATCTTTACCGGGCTGTTGAACATCACCGAGAAGCCGAATACGCCAACGAAGCTCATCACCACGCGCAGGAGCGTAAGGGCAAGCGGCGAAAGGCCCAGTGGGGCAAAGTCGTCCGGCGCCAGGCCAACACACTCGGCAACCATCCAACCTACGAGGGTCGCCATCACAATAATCGATACGGCATATGAAAGGCGCTCGATACCGCTTCGCATGTCGAGCTTAGCGATGTCGAGGCCTGCCGTAATGAGTGGAAAGCCGGGAATCACAAAGAGCATGGCGCCGATATAGCCTTCTTGGTGCGACATTGCCCCCGGTATGACCTGGCCAAGGCCGAGCAATGCCAGCAGATACGAAACGCAAGCGAGCGCAACGCCGGTCGTCAGCGCGCTGAACTGACCAAGGCCTTGCTTGAGAATATGGGAGCGGGCAAAGTTGCCGACACCCGCGCCCACGAACGCGCAGGCCATCTCGATAGGGCCGCCGCCGAGCAAAAAAACGAAGGCGCCACAGGCGCAGGCCGCCGCAAGGCCCTGTTGCCAAGGCGCGTAATCAGGTTTTGAACTCTCAACGGTCTTGAGCATCTCGTGATACTCGTGCACCGTGAAGCGACGACCATAGGTCTCGATTTCCTTGAGGAAACTCTCCATCATCCAAATGCGATGGGTATTGACGCCCGTTGTGGGCAAGCTGACGACCTCATTAAAGCAGTGACCATCTTCGATGCAGGTACACTCAAACGACAGGAGACTTAAGTCAACGTGGATGGTGACACCGAGTACGGCGGCAACACGATTCATGGGATCGCGCACGCGCCAGGCACCCGTTCCGCTCGCGAGCATAAGCATGCCGGTGCGGCAGATGATGGATGATTTATCGGTGAGCGGCGCATCGACGGCAAGCTCATCGCCTGCCGTCACGATCTGGTGCCAGTCAGTTTTCATATGGAGCGCGCCGGCACGAACGCCGTGGTGCATGGGGGCTCTCGAAAGCAGCGAGTTAAGGCGCGAAGGCTGTGAGGGCTCCGCCGATTCGCCCTCGTCCTCGTCGGGCTCTTCATCGACCAGATCAAAGGAATCAAGCGGCGCTGGCTCGCGACGGTCGATCAGCTCCTCGTCCTCATCATCAAAGTAGTTGAACTGATCGAGCATGTCCTCTTCGATTGCGCGCTCGCTCGCGTCGTCCATCCCGGTGCTCCCTTCCTATCGACTAACCCCCATCCTAGACAGCGACGGCTAAAGGAAACATAAAAGAGACGACTATCAAAACAAGGACTGTCCCCAACTGCCGGCAGAAAAGGAACGTCCCCAAGTGCCAACCACGGCAATGCCGATGCTTTGGTAACGACAGCGAGCGGGTCGCATTTGTGACAAGGTGACGTG
>URTD01000019.1 GCA_900550735.1 uncultured Collinsella sp. | reverse complement strand
GTAGCAGCAGCGATAGCGTCCTCAAGCTGAGTGTTCTTGGGCACATCGGAGACGGTGGCCTCGGTGATGAGGATCAGGCTGGCGACAGAAGCAGCATTCTGCAGGGTGACGCGGCTGACCTTGACGGGGTCGAGGACGCCCATCCCAATCATGTCGCCCCACTCGCCGTTGGCAGAGTTGAGACCCTGGCCAGCGGGCAGCTCGGCAACCTTGTCGACCACGACAGCACCCTCAAAGCCAGCGTTCTTGGCGATGGTGGCGACCGGAGCGGTCAGAGCCTTCTTGACGATATCGACGCCAATCTTCTCCTCGGGGTCGTCGATCTCGACAGCGTCGAGCGCAGGAGCAGCGTCCATGAAGGCGACGCCGCCGCCAGCGACAATGCCCTCCTCGACAGCAGCGCGGGTAGCCTGCAGGGCGTCCTCGACGCGATGCTTGATCTCCTTGAGCTCGGACTCGGTAGCAGCGCCGACCTTGATGACGGCAACGCCACCGGAGAGCTTGGCCAGGCGCTCCTGGAGCTTCTCGCGGTCGAAGTCAGAGGTGGTGTTCTCCATCTCACCCTTGATCTGAGCGATACGAGCGTCGATGGCCTCCTTGGAGCCAGCGCCGCCGACGACGACGGTGTTGTCCTTGGAGATGGTGACGGACTTAGCGGTACCGAGCATATCGGCGGTGATGTCAGCGACCTTCACACCCAGCTCGTCCAGGGCAGCCTGGCCACCGGTGAGGACGGCGATGTCCTCGAGGATGCGCTTGCGGCGATCGCCGTAGCCCGGAGCCTTGACGGCGCAGACGTTGAGGGCGCCGCGAATCTTGTTGAGGACCAGGGTAGGCAGAGCCTCGCCGTCGATGTCCTCAGCGATGATGAGCAGGCCGCGGCCAGCGCGCTGGACAGCCTCGAGAACGGGCATAATGTCCTGAACGCTGGAGATCTTCTGGTCGGTGATGAGGATGTACGGATCCTTCATCACGGCCTCCATGCGGTCGTTATCCGTGACGAAGTAAGCGGAGACATAGCCCTTGTCGAACTGCATGCCCTCAACGGTGTCGATGGTGATGTCGAACGTCTGGGAATCCTCGACGGTGATGACGCCGTCCTTGCCCACGACCTCCATGGCCTCGGCGATCTTCTCGCCGACCTCGGGGTCACCGGCGGAGATGGTACCGACGGAAGCGATCTGCTCCTTGGTCTCGACCGGCTTGGCCTGCTTCTTCATCTCGGCGACGGCGGCGTTAACGGCCTTGTCGATGCCGCGACGAATGGCCAGCGGGTTGGCGCCAGCGGCGACGTTGCGCAGGCCATCGTTGACGATGGCCTGGGCGAGCAGGGTTGCGGTGGTGGTGCCGTCACCCACGGTGTCGTTGGTCTTGGTGGCGACCTCCTTCACCAGCTGAGCGCCCATGTTCTCGATGTTGTCCTCGAGCTCGATCTCCTTGGCGACGGAAACGCCGTCGTTGGTGATGGTCGGGGCACCGAACGTGCGCTGCAGCGCAACGTAGCGACCCTTGGGGCCCATGGTGACGGTAACGGCGTCGGCCAGAGTGTTGACGCCCTTGGCAAGCTTAGCGCGGGCATCGGTGTTGAACGTAATGTTCTTTGCCATGGTAGGTAATCCTCCAAAAGAAATGTGACTCGCGTCGCCGCTTCCGAGTCCTATGCGGCGGCCGCGTTCAAAGACGAATCAGAGATTCTGACGAGACTAGGCCTCGACAACGGCGTAGATGTCGTCGGCGCGCATCAGCAGATACTTCTCGCCGTCGACCTTGACCTCGTTGCCACCGAACTTACCGTAGATGACAACGTCGCCAACCTTGACGTCCATGGGGATGCGCTCACCCTTGTCGTTGACCTTGCCGGCACCCACGGCAACGATGGTGCCGCGCTGCGGCTTCTCCTGGGCGTTGCTGGCGATGTACAGACCAGAAGCGGTCTTCTGCTCGGCCTCGTCGGGCTTGACCAGAACACGATCTGCAAGCGGCTTCAAAGACGACATGCTTGTCTCCTCCTTTTTGGGCCGCGCGGTTATACCACGCGAATTAACCCTTTTTGTTTGCGTACGCGTTGAATGGTACCCACGAATGGCGGGTTATACAACACGGAGTCAAAAAATCTTATTTTTTGGCACTTAGATTTTCTGAATGCCGGGGGATAACTTAGCGATGCCTCCCGTGTGGCTCCGGAGGGGCGGGGCGTAAGGTTTCCTGCTCGGGCAGTCCTGCTCGCACGAAGGCCACATTAAGTGGCCTTCGGCTCGTGCGGAACTCGCGATAAACCTTATGCCCCGCCCCTCCGGAGCCACACGGGAGGCAGGTTAACTAATTCGGGCCCGACATTCAGAAAAGTCAGTGCAGCAAAATGGCGATGCGGATAGCGACATGGGCATGGTTTTCGTTGCGCGCACGGGTCCCCTGGGGAGCACCGTGCATTTTTGGGAGTATTCAGCAAGCCAGGACGGCTGCATACACGCCGGACACACCATATTGGTCCCAAGGACGCCTTCGACCGGCGATTTGAGTCGGCAGGCAAACCCCGCCAGGACAAAAAGGCATGCTTCGCGCCGTACCGGAGCCCAAAATGACGTCAATCTCCGCAACGTTACTCAGCCGCAGCGGCACCGGCAGAGCTCGCGGTGCTGAATACTCCGTTTTTTGCACGGCACGGGCGGGGGTACATCAGGATCAGGAAGGACATCCCAGCCTTTTTATGCAATCTGTAATGGGAAGTATGCAAAACACCAAGAGATAGCATTGCTGGTGTCCAAATTGAGCGCGGGGCAGCAGCACCTCCGCCCCGCACCCAAATCCAACAGAGCAGGAACGCTCATGGCGGATCCCCACCAAAACGCAAACGCGGCTCGAGCGCTATCCCAAAAAGGCTGCCCGAGCCGCGCTTAACGGTACGGCATGAATACTTAGCGCTCGTAAATCAAGTTACCTGCCAGGTAGGTGGCTTGGACTTTGGTGGCTTGGAGTTCTTGGGGGTCGATGGTGAGCGGGTTTTGGTCCAGGACTACCAGGTCGGCATACTTGCCGGGCTCCAAGCTGCCGAGGTTTTGCTCGTCGCCAGCTGCGTACGCGCTGCCAAGCGTGTAGTTGCGCAGGGCCGTTGCCGCATCGATGCGCTCGCTCGGTAACCAGCCGTCCTCGGGCCAGTGGCTTTTGGGGTCCTGGCGCGTAATAGCCGTGTAGAGCACGTTCATGCTGGTAACGGGCGTGATAGGGCTGTCGGTACCGAAGGCTTGGCGGATGCCGCGCTGCTTATAGGTCGCAAACGGCCACATGATGCGGCTGCGTTCCAGGCCCAGATCGCGCTCGGGGCCGCCCGGGTCGAGTGTAATGTGACAGGGCTGGCTCGAGGCAACGACGTTAAGCTTGCGTAGACGATCGATGTCCTCGGGCAAGAGGTTCTCCAGATGCTCGAGCGTGTTATGACCGTGCTGGGGCAGGCCGTACAGTTCGGCGGCCTCCTCAAAGATATCGAGCGCGGCATGGATGGCACCGTCGCCGATGACGTGAATACGCACAGTGTGGCCACGCTCCGCAGCCGCCAGAACCAGCTTACGCATGCGCTCGGCAGGAACTGTCAGACGGCCCTGGTCGCCCGGGAAGCGCGGATTGGTATAGGGCTCGGTGAGATACGCCGTGTGTTCGCTCGACACGCCATCGAAGAACTGCTTAAAGCCCGGTGCCGAGAGCAGCGCGTTGTTCGCGTAGCGGGCCTGCAGCTCTTCCAAGCGCGACTGGTCATCCAGCAGCGTGGGGAACAGATGGGCTCGGATGGCCAGCTTGCCGGCTGCCTGCAGTTTGTCGTAGACGTCGTCGCGGATAAAATCGCAGCCCGGCATGGGCATGAGCGACATATCGCAGATCGAGGTGATGCCCTGCTCGGCCATACGCCTCATTTGATCGGCGTAAGCGCTTGCGATGCGATCCTCCCCCAGCCACTCAAGGCAGCGCGGTAGCAGCTGCATGGCAGCCGCCTCGTGAGCAATGCCTGTGAGTTCGCCGTTTGCATCCTTGTCGTAACTGCCGCCCGCTGGCGGCTCGCTGTCGCGCGTGACGCCGAGCGCCTCGAGTGCGCGGCTGTTGAGCCAAAGCGTGTGCCCGTCGCCCGAATACATAACGCAGGGACGATCGGGGAATGCCGCATCGAGCGACGCCTTGGTAGGATGCTCGGGCGGATCCCAACGGTAATCGCGCCAGCCCTGCGCCACAACCCAAGCGTCACTAGGCAGATCCTGGGAAAACTCGAGCGCATGTTGCACCAGCGCCGCCTCGGACGTGCCCATATCCATGAGCGTGTACGGCGAGGAACCGACCGAGGTATGGAAGAAGTGCAGATGAGCGTCATGGAAACCGGGGCAGACAAACTGCTCGCCGTAGTCGATAACCGGCGTGGCGGCAGGCGCGGCGGCAATCACGTCATCCGGCGCACCGACTGCGACGATACGGTCGCCTGCGATGGCAATCGCCAGCTCGCGGGCGGTATCGATGCCGTCTTGCGCGGTAAAGACGTTCTTGGAGCGGATAATCCGATCGATATGTTGCATGGGCATCCCCATCTCTGGCAGGAAATTCAACACCCCCGAGTGTACTCCCCCGCCCTTGTAACAAAACCCCAAGCGGCAAACGGCAACTTTACCAGCCCTAGCGGCAGGTGGCATACTGGAGAGAGCCTGTACGATTTTGCGATCAACCCAGCAAGGAGCAAATCGACCATGACGAAGACCAAGGCACAGCAGATTATGGCGGCGACCGAGGCTCGCGCGGCTGACGACGTCACCGCAGCCATCAGAGACATCGCTACCGAGTTTGAGCCCTATATCATCAAGCAGCGCCGGCACTTCCATAAGCACCCGGAGCTGAGCCTTGCCGAGGAGCGCACGACCTCCGACATCGCCAACCAGCTCGACGCCATGAATATCCCCTACGAGCGTCCGCTCAAGACCGGCTTGGTGGCAACGCTTCGCGGTACCGCGCCGGATGCCTACCGCGAGGACGGCACGCCACGCCGCCGCA
This sequence comes from uncultured Collinsella sp., assembly GCA_900550735.1. Lineage (GTDB taxonomy): Bacteria > Actinomycetota > Coriobacteriia > Coriobacteriales > Coriobacteriaceae > Collinsella. The sequence goes on along the minus strand of URTD01000019.1, from coordinate 13,694 downwards.
TCCTGCTGCGCGCCGACATCGACGCCCTGCCCGTCACCGAGCAGACCGGCGAGGAGTTCGCCAGCGTCAACGAGGGCTGCATGCACGCCTGCGGCCACGACTGCCATATCGCCATGATGCTCGGAACGCTGCAAATCCTGCGCCATATGACCGACGACATCCACGGCGAGGTCCGCATCGTCTTCCAGCCCAGCGAGGAAAACGGCCAGGGCGCCAAGCTCATGATCGGCACGGGTGTGCTCGACGGCGTCGATGGCGCCTACGCCGCGCACATCTGGAGCGAGGTCGACGCCGGCACCGTGAGCTGCGAGCCCGGACCGCGCATGGCCAATACCGACTGGTTCCGTATCGACGTACGCGGCACCTCGTGCCACGGCGCCATGCCCCAGCGCGGTCACGACGCCGTTATGGTGGCCGCAGAGATCGTCAACGCCCTGCAGACCATCGTCTCGCGCGAGATCAGCCCCTACGAGCCGGCTGTCATCACCGTCGGCGAGCTGCACGGCGGCACCGCACGCAACGTTATCGCCGGCACGGCCTACCTCGCCGGCACGGTGCGCACCTACGGCGATTCGACCCACGAGGAAATGCCGGAGCTCATGCGCCGCATCGTGGAGCATACCGCGGCCGCCTTGGGCGCCGAGGCAGAGCTCACCGACTACACCATCGCCAACTACAAGGTCGAAAACGACGCGGCCTCGAGCGAGCGCTGCCGTCAGGCTGTAATTAAGTGTCTGGGCCCCGCCGGCCAAGGCCATTATCGCGGCACGCTTTCGGGCGAGGATTTTTCGGAGTACCTGCGTCGCGTACCGGGCGTGCTCGCCTTTGTAGGTACGCGCAACCCCAAGATTGGCGCCACGTACGCCCAACATTCCTGCTTCTACAAGATCGACGAGACCGTGCTGGCAAAGGGCTCCATGGTGGCCGCCCAGTATGCTATCGACTTTTTGGCCGAGCCCACGCAAGAGGAGCTCGACGGCCCCGCGATTACCGCGGTCGCCGAAACCAACCCCGATCTGGCCGCCAAGTTGCGCTCTGCCAAGGCGACGACCGCCGAGGCTCGCGACGCCATCCATGATGCCCGAACGGCTCGCCATGCCGCGATCAAGGGCATCCACGACGCACGCGCTGCTGCACGCCGTGAGGAGAAGCACGACGAGTAATCGATTCGCTGGCATCTCGCAGTCATAGCCACATCGCGATGTCAAAGCGGGGGCGGACGTTTCGACACGTCCGCCCCCGCTCATTCTTCAAGCGCTATTTCTACCATTTCTACCCCGTCCCCAAATAGCAGGCGGCGTGGCTACTCGTCCTGAGGTTCCTCGTCGGAGCTTGGCTCGAACGCCGACTCAGGTGCAGGTGCCGGCTCAGGCTCAGGCTCAGGCGCAGGCTCGGGCTCGGGCTCAGATGCCGTCTCAGGCTCGGGCGCCGGTTCAGACTCGGGCGCCGGCTCAGGCTCGGTCGCGGGAGCGGGTGCAGGTGCCGGCGAAGCATCCGGAGCACCGTAACCCGAAGGAGCGGACTTCTTCTCGAAGGGCAACACAAAAGTCAGGACGTCGTCCTTATCCTCATCGGCCCACTCGCTTGCATAGCGTGCGGCCCAATAGCCAACGGCACGGTGCTTGAGTATCTTGCCAAAGACCGTAAGAAATACGGTGACAAAAGCGACCAGCACCAAGAACAGCGCGAGCGTGACGCCACCGCCGGTAACAATTGCCTCAATACCCGTAGGACGATAGTAGTAGCTATACATACCGACAGAGGCAATGGCGCCAAAGACGACCGTCAAGATCCATGTGACAACGTTGGCGACCAGGCCCGTCAAAAACTCGGGAAGGAACGAAGCACAGAACAGCTTGGTCTTGTTGTGCTTAAACGCCGCCCAGACCTTATCGAGCGAAAACGCGCTCTCGACGCGACCGGTCACCGCAAAGTGCATCACGGCAATGTCGGCGAACATCTTAAAGAAGACCCCCAGGACCGCCGTGGCAATCATAGCCAGAACGAGCAAGCCAAGCGAGCCAAACAGCGCAGCCTCGAGCGCATAAGAGCCGTAATAAGAATACGAGCCCGCGGCGCCAATTACCACGCCCTCCACCAGCGAAAGCACTACACCGATAACGGGAATGGCAGCGATAACCTCGAGCACGACCGAAATAACGCTCGAAAAGACTCCAAGGCCAAACGATGTGGAACGCATCAACGGACGATCCATGCCGTCATCGACCTTGAGCGAAAGATCACGGCCCCACTCAATACCAAAGCCGGAACCGCACACGCTCGCAATGCAAGCTGCCAAAAAGCCGATGGCAGCCGCAATGCCGCCAATAACGGGAATAAACAACACGAGCACCGACACAACGCAAATCAGCGCCGGCAAAAACGCGATTTGGCATACACGCTGAAGCACGCCCGGAGTCTTGGTCATATCTTGGAACGCCTGAGCCACACAGCCCTTTGGCACATTCGCCACGGGCGGCTGCGGAACAAACTGCTGGGGCTGAGGCTGTCCCTGGGGAGCGGGGCCAGCGGCACCGGCATTAGGAGCACCACACACGCCGCAGAACTTGTCGTTATCGCCCATGGGGGCGCCACACTGCGAGCAGAACATAGAATCATCCCTTCGTATCTTGAACGAATCACTTGGATCGCAAACGATGTCTTTGGCATCATTATCACCCAATGTGAGGACAAATACTCTTAGATGACGTATTTGCAACGCGCGAGGCGCTTTTCGATTGTTTGATGAGTGTGTCTGTGCTAGTTCGTTCCGCGGAAGCCCTTGCCGACAATCTCGGAGCTGTCGACGATCGTGATAAAGGCACCTGGATCGACCTCGCGCGCATAACGGCGCAGCTGCACGGCCTCGCGACGGCTCAGCACGCTCATGATCACCGTCACGCACTTGCCCGAGAAGGCACCGTAGCCGCGGCTGATGGTCGCCGTGCGGTTGAGATGCTTGACGATAAACTCCTCGACCTTAAGGGGTTCGGAGCAAATGACCGTGCAGACCTTACGAAGATGGATGCTCTCGATGGCTTTGTCGACCACAAGCGTCTTGGCAAACAGGCCGAGCACGCAATACAGACCGACACGCGGGCCATACAAGAAGGCCGCGATGGTCACGATGCCGATATCGACCAGGAGCAGGGCGCGGCCAATCTCGAGCGTGGTGCGGCGCTTGAGGATCATGGCAAGAATGTCCGTGCCACCTGTCGAGGCGCCAATATCAAAGACGATGGCACTGCCGAGCGCCGGCAGAATCACAGCAAAGCACAGATCGAGCCACATATCGCCCGTCAGAGAGACATCGGTCGGAATAAAGAGCTCAAACAGCGAAACATAGGCGGACAGCGCAAACGAGGCGAAGACGCTCCACAGGATTGCCTTGCGCTCCAAAAAGATAAAGCCCAAAACGACGAGAACCGCGTTAATAATCCACATAAAGACGCCGACGGGCAGGGTCGGGAACAGCGTGGACAGAATGACCGACACGCCCGAGGTGCCGCCAAAAGCAAAGTGATTAGGGGTTTTAAACGCAACGATGGCAAAGGCCGTAAGAATCAGGCCCAGATTGAGCTCGGCAAAAAAGCGCGGAAAGCCCGGCTCCTGGCTGCGCTTTTGACCGGCACGCTCGCCGCGCTCGATATCGGTGCGATCAACCACGCGCTCCATCGGCACCACGGGAGGACGATGCATCTCCTCGGCAGCACGCGATGCCGCCTCTGCCGCGGCGGCCTCAATCGCCCATGCCTTGCTTTCTGTTTCGTGCTCGTCGGCCATTACGGCAACCCCTCGTTAACAATTTGGAAACAATGCGTCCATTAGGGTAACGCGGACCGCGACGATTGCAACCCCTAGTTAGACGAGCGGTATGCCTACATCGGGGGGCATACAAATAACGGCCGGCCACGCTTTTGCTTGCGCGGTCGGCCGTTTAACGTTTTCGCAGATAAAACCTGCCAAAACAAACCTGTCCCTTTTTGGAAGGTTATTCGTGCTGGCTGGTGCGGTGCTCGTACTCCTCGGGGGTGATGACGTCCTCGATGCGCAGGTTGACGCCCGCCACCTCAAGGCCCGTCATCGCGGCAAGGCGCTCGGTGACGCGTGCCTTGACATCGTCGAAGATCGCGGGCGCATAGGCACCGTACTCGATAATGACGGAGATGTTGACGACCACGCGATTGTCATCGGTGACCTCGACCGTCACGCCCTTGGTCAGATTCTCGGCACCAAACTGCTCCTGCACAAAGTGCATGAGGTTACCCTTCATGCCCAGAACGTGCGGAACCTCGCGGGTGGCCATGGCAACGATCTTCTCGATCACACCGTTGGAATAGGTCAGCGAGTCCTCGGACTCGTCCGCCTCCTCGTCGTCCTCATCCTCATCGGACTCGACCTCGACAAGAGCCTCGTCCTCGAGCGTCACATCCTCGGCTTCGGCGACGACCGCCTCGTTCTCCTCGAGCTCGGTATCGGCTACATCGACCTTCGTGTTAAAAGCCATGGTTCCTCCTTATGCCTGCCGCAGATGCGACAGTCGAATACATATTAGCGGCCTATTAGCGGCCGCTAAACAGACGGCCGAAGAAGTTGACGATCCCGTTCTCGCCGTCGCGAATTTGGCCGATCACAGCGCCGATCAGCACGAAGAATGCAATGACGAGCGTGTCCCACAGGCCCAACGTGATCACCAACACGGCGAGGATAAAGCCAGCGACGGCGCCAAGCGTGGTGTTGGGATGACGCACGGCATAGCTCCAGATGGCAGCGCCCGTACCCTTGATGAGACCCATAGCCTCGTCAAAATCCGCGGCTGCCGCGTCTTGTAACTCGGTTGCCTCTGCTTTGGAATCAACAGGTTCGTTCGCCGGCGTGGCGCTCTGGTCAATCGTCAGGCGCGGCGTACGAGCGGTCTTGTCTTGATTGGTATCACTCACCGGAAACCTCCACGGTCTGGACGGTAGTCTTGGACGGCAAAAAACGAACGCGTGCGGTCGTGCCCGGCGTGCCAAGCATGGTGTCGCAAGCTTCCTCGATGCGCCGCTGCATCGCAGTAGCCAGAGATGCCACGTCCTTATCGTCAAGCGCGATAGCCTCGACCTTAAATCGGACGTGCGAATCGTCGGAGCCTTGGACGCGGGCCTCGACATGCTCGACCATCACGCGGTCGTCGCGCTCGGCAGCAGCCCTAGCACACGAAGAAAGCGCCGCAAGGGTGACCTCGATATTGCGCTCCCCCGCCGGATGCACACAGGACGGCTCGCGACGAGCAAACATCAGGCGGAAGAAGCTTACCAGCACGCCGATCGCCACAACTCCGCCGCATGCCGTCACGACAATGCGCGGCATGGGGTCGCGCATCAGCAGCATAAAGCGATACGTATACGGCCCCCAAAACTGGCAGACAAGCGTACCCAGCGCCACGATGGCGGCGGCAAGATACACAATCGCTAGGGCTCGTTTGAGTACGCGCACGTGGCGCTCCCTTCAAATCTCGGCACTCGAAATACAAAACGGTTCGTATCATTATAAAAGAGCCGGGTCCGGTGCTCTACGCACGCGGATCCGGCTCATCTATTCCACGAGGCTTGCATGCTCGCTTCATTATGCCCAGATATGCACGGCTTAACCCGTGCGGGCGCTACTCCTCCTCGAGGGCAGCGATGACCTCGTCGGTCATGTCCATGGTGCTGTAAACATCCTGGACGTCGTCGAGCTCCTCAAGACGGTCGATGAGGCGCTGAACCTTCTTGGCGTCGGCGCCGGAGACCTCGGTCGGGGTGGTCGGGACCATGGTGGTCTCGGAGCCCTTGACCTGGACGCCCTGCTCCTCGAGCGCCTTGGAGACAGCCATGACCTCGTTAGCAGTAGTCCAGACGATCCACTCCTCGCCGGCATCCTCGTAGTCCTCGCCACCGGCCTCGGCGATGGCCATCATGAACTCATCCTCGTCACCGGCAGCACCGTTGGCGATCATGGTCTCCTTCTTGGCGTTCTCGTCCAGGATCTCCTTGGCGACGACGATCTGGCCCTTGCGCTCAAACTGGAAGGCAACGGAGCCGGAGGTGCCCAGGTTGCCACCAGCGTGGGAGAAGGCGGAACGGACATCAGCGGCGGTACGGTTGCGGTTGTCGGTCAGGCAGTCGACGTAGACGGCGACACCGGCGGGACCGTAGCCCTCGTACACGATGTTCTCGTCGACGGCGGCATCGGCACCCGAACCAAAAGCCTTGTCGATAGCGGACTTGATCTTGTCCTTAGGCATGGACTGAGCCTTGGCCTTGGCAACGGCAGCGGCGAGGCTGGCGTTGTTCTCGGGCAGCGGGTCCCCGCCGAGACGGGCAGCAACGGTGATGTTGCGGCTGAGCTTGGAGAAGAGGGCGGAACGCTTGGCGTCCTGCGCGCCCTTACGATGCTTGGTTGTGGCCCACTTAGAGTGTCCGGACATACGTGTCTCCTATCGGTTTCGACCTAAAGCCCAGCGCAGATGCTCGGGCAATATAAACAAACGTCGTTATGATATACCTACTGCCCTGCGAGATAAACCCCAAAATGAAGGCGTCGTGATGATGTCCCCTTTGGTGCAAAGAAACCTGGCCCTCAATGCACCAAATTAGAACCAGAAGAAGTCGCTGCGGGTGACGGTGGCGCCGATGGCGAAGGGCATGCAGGCGATGACCGGATACAGGTAGCGCATGTAAGTCGAGCCGTTGCACGGGCCAATCAGGCACACAGCGAGCACGCCCAACAGCGGCACCCAGATCGCCAGCGCACGCCATGAATGACGACGCAGCAAGTAGACCACCACGGCGATCATGATCCACACATAGGTGGCCGAGCTCATGGTGAGCGAGATAAAGGGAACACGCTGCACCGCCACACGGTACAAATTGATCAGGTGGTCGCACCAGCGCACCACGTTGCTGTCAACCGGATGGAAGTCGAAGTACTTGAGGTTGTCGGGACGCGCCATGATCTCGGCACTACGCGCCGTGCTGTAGACCCAGGCATCGCGCGCGCTCGGATAAAAATAACCGTAGTAGTTATTGATGAGCGCCGAGATATAGCACTCGGGATCCTTTTTGAACATCTGGGCCCACACCTCAAAATAGGCCTTGATGTCCTCCTGCGAGGCGTACTCGTTAAAGCAGTTCTTGACGGCATCGGACTTGTCGGGGTTGTAGCGGCGGCCCAGATTCTCGTACTTGAGCACGCGGTCGATCACGGCGCGCTCTTCGTCGGTCACCAAACCGTCGCAGGGTGCCTCCACGATGGTGCCGTCCTCCTTAACCGTAGGGTTGACGCCCGAGTTGAGGCCGTCGTGCTTTTGGACGAAACGAGCCGTCTGCTGGAACGGAATCGAAAGGATTTCGCGCTTGGAGCCGGGCGTAATGTCGTGCGCCGGCATAAAGACCTTGGTGAAGTACATATTAGAGGCAAGGCAGAGCGCGAGCACCGCGAGAACGCCAACCCAGCGGAAACGCGGGATGGCGCCCGAAGGCGCAGCGCCAGTCTGCTTGGCTGCACGACGAGCCACATGCACGTCCCATACGCAAAACGCCGCCGCGATTACGCATGCCGCCAGGGGAAACACCAGGCCGCCGTTGCGCAGAAACGTGGAACCCATGGCGCCCAGAGCGAGCAGCAGCCAGTCGTGGCGCGCAAAGAGCACGGGGGCTTTCTCGCCCGCTCGCTCGACATTGGCATCACGACGGGGCAAGCCACATGCCACGAGCTTGACGGTCTGCACCAACAGCACCAAAAACGCGTCGGCAAAGAGCACGTCTTTGGTGAGCAACGCCGCGTAGTTAGAGAACATCGGCATAAACGCAAAGAACAGCAGGATCGCACCGCGAACCGGCAGGCTCACGCCCAGTTTGCGCAGCGACGAAATGGAATAGGCCATGCAGGCGGCCGTGATAGCGAACTGAGCACAGGTGTAGATGGCAAGACCCGCGTTGGCGCTGTTGAACAGTGAAAGCCCCAGCTGGACGCACGAGCCGATAATGGCCGTGTGCGCTACGGGATGATGCCCGTTGAGCAGCACGTTGGGGTTGAGTAGGCGCAGGTAGTCGCTCGTGCCATTGGGATAGTTGAACCACTGGCGAATCTGCGCGCCCGTATCTCCCATAAAAAGGCCGGGCAGCGAAGCGATGAGCGTGGGCGTCCAGGCGATCATAAGCACCAGGAAGGGCCCGGCAAAGGGATGGACCGAGAGCACGGCGTGAGTCACACGCCATACGCGGCCAAAGTGCGCTTCGGAAAACGGGATGCGTCGGGAGCTCAGCCAATCTAGACACTCAAAGGCAAGGTAGAAGGCAACGACCGCCAAGAGCATCCAGCCCGCGCCGCCAATCCAGGCGCAGATGATGCGGGCTTTGTCGCCAAGGACAATCTCGGCCGAGTCGGTGAGATCGTAGCTGCGGCCGAACACCATGCAGACGGCAAAGAACAGCGACGGCAGAACGATCGATGGACGCCAGGTGTCGCCACGGCCAAAGAACACGTAGCGAAACGGCAAGGTGAGCAGGCAAGCAAGTGCAAGCAGCATGACCGCGTCGGTATGGCCGGCAAACGAGAGGAGCACCTCGTAGCACACGTACAGCATGCCCGAGGCTTTGGGGTCAATCGCCAAGACTGCGTTGCTCGACACCGGGGAGGGATCGATGGAAAACGCCGTGGTCGCCAACAGCGCGAGCAAAAATGCGATGAGCGTCTGCTTGGCGGGGTAGCGCTTAAACCAGACGATGCGGGCAGCGTCGCGCGCAGCCGTTGTGGAGAGATCGGAATCCTTCACAGTCCAAAGAGCCTTTCTAGAAACCTGCCAAAAAGGGACAGGTTTATTTTGGCAGGTTTTATCTGGGGAAACGTTACGGTTCTGTCATCGTTGCCCAGCGAATCACTACAAAAGTGCCTGTCCCCTTTGTGGTAGTTAGGCGTCGAGGTAGATGCGCTGGGGTTGGTTGCGGCGACGAGCAAAGATGATGAGCGCCAGGCCCGCGATTACGAGCGGCAGGCTCAGCAGCTGACCCATGGTGATGACGCCGCCCAGCAGATAGCCCAGCTGCGCATCGGGCACACGCACAAACTCAATCAAAAAGCGAACGATGCCGTAACCCATCACAAAGACGCCCATAAACGTGCCTTGGGGCAGTAGCGGCTTTTTGCGGCTGAGCACCTGCAGAATGCAAAAGAGCACGATGCCCTCAAGAAATGCCTCGTAGAGCTGGGAGGGGTGACGCGGCATCTCGCCCGCAGTCCCGCCAAAGACCACGCCCCATGGCAGATCGGTCGGCTTGCCCCACAGCTCTCCGTTCACGAAGTTGGCGCAACGTCCCAGGCACAGCGCCAGCGGCGCGCCTATGACGGCAAGGTCCGCCAAAGTCCATGCGTCGAGCTTATACATGCGGCACACGAGCACGCCGCCGATGATGCCGCCCACCAGGCCGCCATGGAAGCTCATGCCGCCTTCATTGGTGGCAAAGATCTCGAGCGGATGCGCCCAGTAGTAGCCGTCGCCGTAAAAGATGACGTAGAACAGGCGCGCACCGATAATGAGGCCAAAGACCACGCCGACCACGACACTCGTCAGGTCGTCAATCGTGATGTTAAGGCCCCAGCGACGCTGCGTGCGGTACATGACGACCGCCGTGAGCAGGGCGCCGACCACGTAGGCCAGGCCGTACCAGTAGATGGTGATGGGGCCCGCCGAGATCGCGACAGGATCAAGCATATGGTAGAAGTCGTTGAGCATGTCGACCCTCCTACTCCCTACATACAAATGCGGCCGCGGGCCTTGCGCTCGCAGCCGCATATTTGGGCGTAACGTCTATGCGGAGTATGCCGTCCGCAGCTTTCGCAGCTTAGAACGGCGCGTACTCGTCGTACAGATCGTCGGTCTCGCCGGAGGCATTGACCTGCTCAACTCGGGTAACGCCGGGCACATGCTCCTTCAGGATGCGCTCAATACCCATGGACAGGGTCAGCGAGCTCATGGGGCAGCCGGCGCAAGCGCCCTGCAGCTCCAGTTTGACGACGCCCTCGTCGTCAACGCCCACATACTCCATATCGCCGCCATCGGCCTGCAGGTTGGGGCGAATCTCTTCAAGAACCTTCTTAAGCAGCTCTTCGTTAACAGCCACAGGGGCTCCTTTCTCACAATTACGCGGGCGCGCCCGCGGACAGAAGCTATGTTACTACAGCCGTGTACCCGCTCACGAGCCGTCCATGCGCGCAGACGCGACTTTCACGAGTAGTCAATTTGGGACGGGGCTCTTTTGGCTGCCTTTTGTTGCCAGCTGGCGTTGCCACGCGCTACTGCTGAGCCCGCCCCTCGGTGCCGATGTGAACATCGACGATAACCTGGCGGTAGCTGATGCCACAGGAGTCGAGGATGCGGCGGCTGATGCGTCCATCATCGGTGTCGGCGTACTTGTTGTCCAGGTAGACAACCTCGCCCACGCCCACCTGAGCCAAAATCTTGGCGCAGTCATGGCACGGGAACAGCGTGACGTAGACCGTGGAACCCTCGAGGTCCTTGAGCGAGCCGCGATAGTTGAGCACGGCGTTGGCCTCGGCATGGACTACGTAGTTATGCTTGTCCTGCAGCGGGTCATCGCTCGTGCCCCACGGGAAAAAGTCGTCGTTGAGCGCCGAGGGCGTACCGTTGTAGCCCACCGAAAGGATGCGGTGGTTGGTGTTGGCGATGCACGCACCCACCTGCGTGTTGGGGTCCTTGCTGCGGCGCTGCGCGGCGATGGCCACGCTCATAAAGAACTCGTCCCAGCTAATGACGTCCAGGCGCTTGCCTGACGAAGTTTGATGAAGATCGTCCGACATGGCAGACACCTCCGTAATCGCAATAGTTTGACCCATTGTAGCAGGTAAAAGGTGGGGGCGTTTGTCCCACCGGCGCCCTCACCTTTACACGCGGCGGGGCTTTTGGTTGATGCGGTAGAGCTCGGCGAGACCCCGCAACGTCAGCGCATCGTCGACCGTCAGACTGTGACCGACCAGCGACGCGAGTGCCTCGGCATCGTCGCCGGTAATGACGATGGGCACGCTGCCCTCCCCCGCGGCCTTGGTCGCGCGCATCTCGGCGAGCACCATGTCGAGCATGCCGTCGATACGGGCCACCTCGCCCAGAACCACGCCCGAGCGCATGGCCTCACGCGTGTTGCGACCAATCACATGCGTTGGCGCCGAAGGCTCAACCTGCGGCAGGCGCGCCGCAGCGGCCGAAAGCGACCGGGCACCGAGCGCCAGACCCGGCGCGATGACGCCGCCCACAAAGGTTCCGCGCGCATCGATGACCTCAATATTGGTCGTAGTGCCCAGGTCGATCACGATGCACGGAGAGCCGTAGACGGCACGGGCCGCCACGGCATCGGCGATGCGGTCGGGGCCGATCTCGGCCGGGTCGTCGTAGTGCACGGGCATGCCGGTCTTGAGGCCCGGCCCCACGGTGAGCACGCGCCCCGTGCAGGTACGGGAAAGCGCCGCCTTCCACGGGCGCTCGAGCGCCGGCACCACGCAGCTCAGCACGGCCGCCGTGGGCACGAGCGCGCCGGGCATGCCCGCATCAGCCGCCAGCGCGGCCATGACTTGAGCGAGACGCATACGCGCTTCGTCGGCCGTAATGCTCGATGGCGTCGTGATCTCGCACGTCGCAAGCGGGCATTCCTGCGCCGCGGCCGAATCCTCTGCAAACAGGCCAAAGCGAATGAACGTGTTACCCACGTCGACCGTCAATATATATGCGCACCCATTAAGCATCGTCGGCGCTCCTTTCGTCTGCCCAGCAGTATATCGCCTACCTAAACCAGTCATCCCAAAATGACTAGGTTGCGGCTATACTGATGCGCGGTCGTTTGCGAGCTCACGCGACGGCCTTTGGTAACCCGACTTCCCGCGCCGCATCCGTAGCGGCGCTCCCGGGGGAAGCGGATATACGCAAAGGAGTTCAATATGAGCAATCCCTCGAACCGCGCCTCGATGCGCGGGCAACTCACGCTGCGCGGTGTCGTCATCGGCGTCCTTGGCTGCGTGATCATCACGGCAAGCTCGGCCTACACGGCCCTCAAGATGGGCGCCCTCCCCTGGCCAATCATTTTCGCTGCCGTCATCTCGCTGTTCTTCCTGAAGCTCATGGGCAACGCCAGCCTCAACGAGGCCAACGTCACCCACACCATCATGTCCGCGGGCGCCATGGTCGCCGGCGGCCTGGCGTTTACCATCCCGGGCGCCTGGATGCTGGGCTATGCCGACCAGATCAGCTGGCTCGACATGTTTATCGTGGCGCTCGCCGGCACCATCCTGGGCCTGCTGGCCACCGCGCTCATCCACCGTCACTTTATCGTGGACGCCGCGCTTGAGTTCCCCACCGGCAACGCCGCAGCTCAGACCCTACGCGCCACCGAGGCCGGCGGCAAGACCGGTAAGCAGCTCTTTGGCTCCATGGCCATCGCAGGCATCTACAGCGTGCTGCGCGACGCCCTGGGCGTGGTGCCCAGCATGCTGTGCACGCTCAACATCCCCGGCGTGACCTTTGCCATCTACAACTCGCCCATGCTGCTGTCCATCGGCTTCCTCGTGGGCTTCGCCCCGGTCGCTTTCTGGTTTGCCGGCGCCCTGTTGGGCAACTTTGGCATCATCGTGGGCGGCACCGCTGCCGGTCTGTTCGACGTTATGACTGCGCAAGGCATCGTCAAGTCCCTGGGCATGGGCCTCATGATGGGCTTTGGCGTCGCCGTCGTCCTCAAGGACATCCTGCCGCAGGTCGCCGGTATCGTCCGCGGTCTTGCCGCCGACAGCTCCACCGACACCGACGAGCAGTCGCTCATCTCGGGCTCCCTTAAACTCGACGCCGGCATCATCGGCCTGGGCGCTGCCGCCATCGCCGTGATCGTCGCCATCGCGCTCGACCTTGGTCCCGTCCCGGCCGTCATCGTGACGCTGTTCACCTTTGTCACCACCATCATGAGCGCACAGAGCTGCGGCCAGACGGGCATCGACCCCATGGAGATCTTTGGCCTCATCGTTATGCTCATCGTGGCTGCCTTCGCGCAGCTCGCGCAGGTTAAACTGTTCTTTATCGCCGGCATCGTGGCCGTAGCGTGCGGCCTTGCGGGCGACGTCATGAACGACTTTAAGGCCGGCGCCGTGCTGGGCACCAACCCGCGTGCACAGTGGGTCGGCCAGGCCATCGGCGGCATCGTGGGCGCCCTGGTCGCTGCCGCCGTCATGGTCGCGCTCGTAACCGCCTATGGTCCGGACGCCTTTGGACCCGACAAGAGCTTTGTGGCCGCGCAGGCAAGCGTCGTCGCCACCATGGTCTCGGGCATCCCGAGCGTGCCGTGGTTTGCGGGCGGCTTTATCGCCGGCATCGTCATGTACTGGCTCGGCATTCCGGCCATGATGATCGGCCACATCACGATTTTCGGCTTGGCCGAAGTCATCTTCACGACAGGTGCCTTGGCTTATCTCAAGAAAACCTCTCCCGATTTGTTCCAAATGACGGCTCCGGCTTCGTCGAGTAAATCCCTGTTCGGACTCTTGGGCGCCCTCATCTTGGCCACGCCTTTAGGGCTCTTAGCTGCCGGTACGGCTTGGGGCGAATGGGATGCGGAAGAACTGGCGGAAACAGACTTCTTCGGCTCGGCCTTAGGCTATACGCCGGCCGGTATGGAAAA